>NZ_DASVFL010000061.1:0-33483 GCF_036380075.1 Lentzea sp.
GCACGAGCTCGACAACGCCGGCCGCCGCATCGCGCTGCTGTCGAACATCCCCGAGGACCACGCCCGCAACTTCGAACGCACCTACGCCTGGCTCGACCTGTTCGAGGTGTGCGCGTTCTCGTGCCGCATCGGCCACGCGAAGCCGGAACGCGAGGCGTTCGAGTGGTGCCGCGAGGCGTTGGGCGGCGGCGAGATCCTGTTCGTGGACGACCGGCTGGAGAACGTGGAGGCGGCGCGGGCCGCCGGGATGCTCGGGCACCACTTCACGGGAATCGCCGGGCTGCGCGAAGTGCTGGCTTGAGCTTCGGGTAGCTCGAAGGTGCAGGCTTCGCCCCGTGAACAACGGCGCGGAGCTCTACACGGTCGGCCAACTCGCCGGCCGCACCGGACTGTCGGTGCACACGATCCGCTTCTGGTCCGACAGCGGTGTCGTGCCGCCCACGGACCGGTCGCCCGGCGGGTACCGCCTCTACGACGCCACCGCCGTGGCGCGTTTCGACCTCGTCCGCACGCTGCGCGACCTCGGCATCGGCCTGGACGCCGTCGAGGCGATCCTGACGCGCCGGGTCGCGGTGGCCGAGGTGGCGGAAGTGCACGTCCGGGCGCTGGACGCGGAGATCCGCACGTTGAAGCTGCGCCGCGCCGTGCTGAGCACCATCGCCCAGCGCGCGAGCACCACGGAGGAGGCCTTGCTCATGCACGAGCTCGCCCGTCAGTCCGCGGAGGAACGGCAGGTGGTCATCGACCGGTTCGTCGAGGAGACGTTCGCGGGAGTCGACCTCGACGACGACGCCCAGGTCGTCACCGGGTGGATGCGGGAGCTGCCGGACGACCCGACGCCCGGCCAGGTCGACGCCTGGCTGGAGCTGGCCGACCTGGTCGCGGACGACGACTTCCGGGAACGGGTCCGGCGCGCCGCCACGGCCGGGTCGGCGCTCGCCTCGCACGGCTTCGAGCTGCGGTCGCTGATCGTGGAGCAGGCCGGCCGGGCACTCGCGACCGCGCCGGAGTCGCGCGAGGGCCGGGCGGTGCTGCACCGGATCTGCGACCCGGACACGCCGCGCGACGAGCACCGGGACCTGTGCCGGTGGCTCGACACCGTCGCCGACGCCCGCATGGAGCGCTACTGGGAGCTGCTCGCCGCTCTGCACGGCGAGCAGCCACCCGAGCCGTCCCCCTCAGCCGTCCCCGCGTTCCGCTGGGTCCTCGCCGCCCTGCGCGCTCACACCAGCGACGACCAGTAGAACCAGAACGCCTGCAGCACGCCGCCCGCGATCACCAGGTACCACAGCACCAGCACCACGCTGTGCCACTGGAACGCCGGGCGGATGTTGCGCAGCGTCGTGTACCAGAAGATCGGGATCGTCACCGCCCACACGACCATGCAGTACGGGCACAGCGCCCGGATCTCGTACAGCGACTGCACGATCAGCCAGTGCACGAACAGCACGCCGAACGTCGCCCCGACCTGCAACCCGATCCACACCCACGACGGCAGCTCGACGCCGGACAGCAGCAGCACGCCCAGCGTCGTCACCACCGCGAACCCGACGATCCCGAGCAACGGGTTCGGGAACCCGAACACCTCGGCCTGCGCGGTCTTCATGATCGAGCCGCAGCTCAGCACCGGGTTGATGCTGCACGTCGGGATGTAGAACGGGTCCTTGAGCAGCGCGATCTTCTCGACCGTCAGCACGAACGAGGCGACCAGGCCGACGGCCCCGCCGACCGCGAGCACCCACGCGACGATCCGGTTCACGACAGCGCCTTCTCGATCGCGGCCTTCAGCCCGTCGTACGTGGGCGCGCCGGTGAACTTGACGCCGTTGACGAAGAACGTCGGCGTCCCCTGCACCCCGGCCTTGCCGCCCTCCGCCCGCTGGGCGAGCACCCGGTCGCGCAACGACGAGTCGTCCAGCGCCTTCTCGAACACGGCCTGGTCCAGCCCCAGCTCGGCGGCGAACGCCACGAACGCCGCACGCTGCGACGTCTGCTGCCCGCCCCACTCGGGCTGCGCGTCGAACAGCACCCGGAACATCTCGTCCCGCTTGCCCTGCGCCCCGGCGGCCTCGACGGCGACGGCGGCCAGTTCGGCGTTGCGGTGGCTGGGGATCGGGAAGTGCCGCACGTCGAACGTGACGCGCCCGCCGTACTCGGTCTTGAGCCGCTCGACGCCGGGGTAGGCGGCGCGGCAGGACGGGCACTCCAGGTCGAGGTACTCGACGACGGTCACCGTGCCGTCGCCGGAGGTCTCCAGCGCGGCGGTGTCAGAGCGGTTGAACAGCAGGAACCCCGAGACCACCACCGCCACGACGGCGACGATGACCAGGGACAGACGAGCGTTTTTGGACATGGCAGAACTCCACGTGTGCGGGAAGGAACCGAAGGACCGCGGAACGGGTTCGGTCTAGGCGCGCAACACGCAGAGCTGCGCCAGCCGCACTTCCAGCCGGCGAGAAGGGGGAGACAGGACAGCGGGCAGCCGCAGCAGCTGCACCCGGAACGACGAGCGCCGCAGCACGGCGAACCCGATCAGCACCGCCAGCGCCACCACGAGGCAGCATCCCGCGACGAGGATGCCGTCGAGCAACGCCGACCCGTCGTCCACCGGATCGGCGACGAACGTGGCCGCGGCCGACGACGTGGGGCACTGCGCGGTCCAGGCGAACTCGGTCTCGCACGGCGTGCCCTGCATCATCGCGACTCCGGCGACCAGCGCGAGTACGGCGACGACCCGCGCGAGGTACGCGCGGGTCCGCGAGCTGGTGGTGCCGGGCACGTCATCCAGGGTAGCCATCCCTGCCTACGCTGGGTCACATGGGGGAGGAGCTGCACGAATCGGACAGGTTCGTACTCGCCGGGCAGCCGGTGCCCAACGAGTGGGCGCCGCTCGACCACCTGGCCGGTGGCCTGGAGCGAGCCTAGGGCCGCGCCAACCTCTCCACAGCGGCCTGCACCGCGGCCTTCCGATCGCCACCCGTCCCACCCAACGCCTTCAACGACCACGACGCCGTGTCCCAGCTGATCACCAGCGCGACGACCATGGCCATCAGCTCGACCGCCGGGATGTCCGGCCGGACGGTGCCAGCCTCCTGCGCGGCGGCGATCGCGGCCACGTTGCGCCGGTACTCCGCCACCTCGGCGTCGACGGGCTGCTGGCGTTCCAGACCGGCCCACAGGTACAGCCGCCGCACGTGCGGGCGCGACTCCAGCTGCTCGAACAACGCCCCGGCGTAGCGGGGCAGGTCGCCGGCGTCCACCACGACGGCTGTCGCCAGTTCGGCCATGCAGTCGCCGACGACGCGGTCGAACAGCTCCTCCTTGGCGCCGAAGTGCATGTAGATCGACCGCTTGTTGGCCGAGGCCCGCTCGGCGATGCGGTCGACCCGCGCCCCCGCGAGCCCGTACGTCGCGAACTCGTCGATGGCGGCTTCGAGCAGGCGCCGCTTGGTCTCCGTGGCATCGGGTGGCATGCGCAGATCGTACATAACCATCTAGATATTTACATCTGCGCGGGGAAGGTGTACGAATGTATCTAGTTAGTTACCTACCGAGGAGCAGCAGACATGACCCGCACCTGGTTCATCACCGGCACGTCCTCCGGCTTCGGCCGCGAGCTCACCGAGCAGCTGCTCGAGCGCGGTGACCGCGTCGCCGCCACCGCCCGCCGGCTGGAGACCCTCGACGACCTCGCGGCCCGCTACGGCGATCGGCTGTGGCGCGCACGGCTCGACGTCACCGACACGGCCGCACTGCGCGCCGTCGTGGACCGCGCGTTCGACGAGCTCGAACGGATCGACGTCGTCGTCTCCAACGCCGGCTACGGCCTGTTCGGCGCGGCGGAGGAGCTCAGCGACGAGCAGATCGACGCCCAGATCGCGACCAACCTGACCGGCTCCATCCAGCTCGCCCGCGCCGTCACGCCGCACCTGCGCGAGCAGGGCGGCGGGCGGATCGTGCAGATCGCGAGCATCGGCGGGCAGGTGACGTTCCCTGCCATGAGCCTCTACCACGCCACCAAATGGGGCATCGAGGGCTTCTGGGAGTCGGCGGCGGCCGAGCTCGCGCCGTTCGGCATCGGCGTGACGCTGGTCGAGCCCGGCATCGCCCGGACGAACTTCGTCGCGGGCGCCGCGGTGTTCGGCGACGCGCTGCCCGAGTACGCCGACGGGCCGTCCGGCGAACTGCGCGGCGTGCACTCCGGTGCGCTGCCGCCGCTGCCGATGCCCGGCGACCCCCGGAAGATCGTCGCGGCGATCATCGCCGCCGCTGACAGGGCCGACGGCCCGCTGCGCCTGACCCTCGGCTCCGACGCCTACGCGTACGGCACAGCGGCGCTGCGCGGCCGGCTCGACGCGCTCGAGGCTTCACGCGAGCTCGCCCACTCCACCGACGCCGACGACGTCCTGGTCGACGGCCCGGTGGGGTGACTCAGTCCAGGTCGGACAGGTCCAGCACGAACCGGTGCCGCACGTCGCCGCGTTCGAGCCGGTCGAGGGCCTCGACGACGCGGCTCGACGGGAGCAGCTCGATGTCGGCGGTGATGCCGTGCTCGGCGCAGAACTCGAGCATGGCGGCGGTGGCCGGGACGCCGCCGCTGCCGCCGGAGCTGAGCTTCTTGCGGCCGACGAGCAGGTCCATCGTCTCCACGGTGATCGAACCGAGGTAGCCGACCTGGCTCAACGTCCCGTCCATGGCCACCAGCTTCAGGTACGGGCCGAGGTCGTGGGCGACGGGAACGGTGTCGATCACGACGTCGAACCGGTCGCGCGACGCGGCGGCGCTCTTCTCGTCGGTCGAGACGACCAGGTCACGGGCGCCGAGCTTGACAGCCTCCGCCTCACGTCCGGCGGAACGGCTCACCACCGACACCTCGGCGCCCATCGCCACGGCGAGCTTCACCGCGAGGTGCCCGAGCCCGCCCAGACCGGCGACCGCGACGCGCGTGCCCGGCCCCACTCCCAACGCGCGCAGCGGCTCCCACACCGTGATCCCGGCGCACATCAACGGCGCCGCGGCCGCCGGGTCCAGCCCGGACGGCAGGGGATAGGTGAACTTCTCCCGCAGCACGTACTCCCGCGAGAACCCGCCCAGCGTCGTCGACCCGTCGTGGCGGTCGGTGCCGTTGTAGGTGAGCGTGGGGAACGCACGGCAGAAGTTCTCCTGCCCCGCCGCGCACATGTCGCACTCGCCGCACGAGTCGACGATGTTGCCCACGGCCACCGGGTCGCCGGCGCGGAACCGCCTGACGTCCGGCCCGACCTCGGTGACGACGCCGGTGAACTCGTGTCCCGGCACGAGCACGCCGCCGTCGTGCGAGTCGGCGGAGTGCGAGCGGACTGCGTGCAGGTCTGTGTGGCAGACCCCGCAGAAGTCCACGCGCACCGCGACGTCATCCCCGCGGAGATCGCGCCGCGAGAGTTCGGTCCGTTCCATCGCGCCTGGTCCCTGGGCCTGCCAACCGGTGGTGCCGCGCATGACGCTCCTTCAAACAGACTGTTCGGTCTATTTCAACGTACCCATGGACGGCGGCAAAGTAAACCGACTGTTCTGTCAGTAGAGTGCGGACCATGTCCGACCAGCAGTTGACCGCCCGCGGCGAGGCCACCCGGCAGCGCATCATCGACGTCGCCACGGCCGAGTTCGCCGAACACGGCATCGCCGGGGCCCGCATCGAACGCGTCGTCGCCGCTGCCCGCACCAACAAAGCCCAGCTCTACGCCTACTTCGGCAACAAGGACGGGCTGTTCGACGCGATCTTCCTCGGCTCACTGGACCGGATCGTCAACGTCGTCCCGATCGACGCCACCGACCTCGCCGACTGGGCCGTGCGCCTCTACGACGAGTACCTGCGGCGCCCCGACCTCATCCGCCTCGCCACGTGGGCGCGCCTCGAACGCCGCCCCACCGGCCTGCTCGTGGACCCGGCCGAACGCCGCGACGACGCCAAGCTCAAGGCCATCGCCGACGCCCAGGCGGCGGGCATCGTCCGCGCCGGCGACCCGTTCGACCTGATGGCCATGGTGATCGCCATGTCGATGGCCTGGTCGCCGGTCAGCAACGTCTACTCCGCGACCCTCGACGAACCCGCCGAGGACCACGAACGCCGCCGCGACCTGCTGCGCGACACCGTCCGCCGGGCCGTCGCGCCCTAGCTCCGGGCCTTGGAGGCGCGCCAAACGGCATGCTTTCAGGTCGTCCTGCGACGAATGGGTGGAACCAAACGGAACGCCACCTCTACCGTCCCCGCATGCCTCTGCGGAGATCCACTGTGCGCGGCCGCGAGTTCGGCGACGCCATACGCGCGCTGCTGAGGGCGGCCGACCTGACCAACCGCGCCGTCGCCGAACTGCTGGGCTGGCAGGAGGCCAAGGTCTCGGAGCTGGTCAACGGCAAGGACGGCACGTCCGACGTTGACCTCGCCAAGCTGCTCGGCCTGCTGCGCACGCCACCCGACGAGTACGACCACCTGATGGCCCTGCACCACGACACGCACATCAGGGACTGGTTGCAGCCCAACAAGTCCGGCGTCACAGACCGAGCGCGCACACTGCGCGAACACGAGAAGATCGCCTCGGACATCACCGGCTGGTCGATGAACGTCGTGCACGGCATGTTGCAGACACCCGAGTACACCCGGCACCTCGCGCTCGCCAAGCCGCTCTCCGCGGAGGAGGCCCACGCGCTGGCCGTCAGCCGAAGGGCGCGGCAGAGGGCGGTGCTCGACGGCTACCGGATCGTCACGATCTTCATGCACGAGCAGGCGCTGCGGCTTCCCGTCGGCAACGACGACCTCATGGCCGAGCAGATGCACCACCTGCTGCGCCTGTCCGTCCGGCCCTACCTCACGATCCGCCTGATTCCCACGGCGTTCGGCCCGCACGCCGGACTGGCCGGCGACTTCGACCGGTTGAAGTTCAAGAAGATCCCGCCGATCGTCTACGTCGAGAGCGAGGGGGCTAACGTCTTCCTCGAAGATCAGCTTTCCGTCGCCCGCTACGACACCGTGGTGAAGTCACTCAGTCGGACGGCGTTGGACGAGGTCCGAACGAGGAAGCTGATCACCGACATCATCGGCGAGGAGGCTTGCGGTGACCCAGTGGCGGAAGAGCAGCTACAGCGCGAGTGACGGCAACTGCGTCGAGGTCGGTCGAGGCGCGGGCGTCCGGGACAGCAAGTCCCCGTCTGTCGAACTCCCCCTCACGGCCCGTCAGTGGTCACTGCTGCTGCGCCAGGTCAAATCCCACTAGTGCAACCAAAGGTTGCGTGAGCGCGTGTCCTCGGGCTAGGTTCTTGTGCAACCGATAGTTGCACAAGGTCTGGAGGGACACGTGGAGTTCGGACGCATCGAACGCGAGATCCGCATCGACGCCACCCCCGAGGTGGTCTACGAGGTCGTCAGCTCGCCCGAGCACCTGCGCGAGTGGTGGCCGGACGAGGCCGAGTTCGAGCCGGTGGTCGGTGGTACCGGCTCGATCACCTTCGGGGACCCGGCCTCGCCGGAGGCGAAGGTCGAGCAGTTGACGGTTGTGGAGGCCGACCCGCCGCGCCGGTTCGCGTTCCGCTGGGTCCACGACAAGGGCGTGGTGGCGGCGCCGGACAACTCGCTGCTCGTCACGATGGACCTGGTCGCGTCCGACGGCGGCACGCTGCTGCGGTTCACGGAGACCGGGTTCCGCGAGCGCGGCTGGGAGGCGGCCGTGCTGGAGCAGGCCTACCGCGACCACAGCAGCGGCTGGGACCACTTCCTGCCGCGGCTCGTCACGCGGGCCGAGAGCCTGGTCGCGCGGCCGTGATCGACGACGACCTCTGGTCCGCGGTCGGCGACCCGACCCGCAGGCGCCTGCTCGACCTGCTGCTCACCGGCAACGGCGGCACGGCGACCACGCTCAGCGAGCAGCTCCCCGTCACCCGGCAGGCGGTCGCGAAGCACCTGGGGGTGCTGGACCGCGTCGGCCTGGTGCACGCCCTGCCCGCCGGCCGGGAGCGCCGCTACGAGGTGGACGAGGCGCAGCTGGCCCGCGCGGTCGCGCAGTTGACCTCGGTGGGGGAGAGCTGGGACGCCCGGCTGCAGCGGATCAAGCGCATCGCCGAGCGCGTGCAGCGCGACCGGACGGCGGACACCGACCGGTGATGATCAGCGACGATCGGCGTGTCGGCTTGGCGACCCGCCGATCGTCGTGTTTCGGGAGATTTCCGCCCGAACGACGCCGCACGGGTGCATCCTGGTCTCGACCACCCTCTACCCGAGGACTGATGACCATGACGAGTGCGACCGCGTCCTCCCGCCACGACTGGGAGTCCGACTTGGAGCGCTACCGCACGAGAGCGGTGCACGTGCTGGACACGCACCTGCCCGCCACCACCGGCTGCACCGAGTGCGGCGACCCGTGGCCCTGCGCCCGCGCGTGCTCCGCGGAGCTCGTGCTGGAGCTCTGAGCCCTACGAGCTCACCCGGTCCAGGAACGCGCGCACGCCGGTCAGCAGCCGCTCGGCCTGCTCGTCGAGCGTGATCGACTCCTTGAACCGCGACCCCGGCCCCGCGCTCTTCTTCCCGCGCAGGTACAGCGAACAGGCCAGGTCGGCGCACACGTAGGCGCCGACCGAGTTGCCCAGTTGCCCGGACTTCCCCGCCTTGCGCGCGGTCATCAGCGACACCCCGTCCCCCTGGTGCGTGGTCAGGCACCAGGCGCACATCGTCTTGCGCAGGTGGCCGGCCTTCGCCGCCCGCCGCAGCGCGATCCCCACGAGCCGCCCGTCGAGCTCGACCACGAGGTACGAGCGGTCCGGTGCCGCCGGATCTCGCCAGCCCAGGAAGTCCAGGTCGTCCCACGGGCGGTCGCCGAGATCCCTGGGCACGTGCATGCGCTTGGTCTCGCCCTTGGTGCAATTGACGAAGGACGCGCGGATGTCGTGTTCGGTCAACGGCTTCATGACCAGGGACGCTAGGCTTACCTAGAGGTCCTAGGCAAATTATTAAGGACCCTAGGAGACGCATGGCACGCGCGGGGCTCACCGCTGAACGCCTCACACGGGCGGCAGCGGAGCTGGCGGACGAGGTGGGCCTGGAGAACGTGACGGTGTCCGCACTCGCCCGCCACTTCGGCGTGAAGGACGCCTCCCTCTACTCGCACATCCGCAACGCCCACGACCTGCGCGTACGCCTCGCCGTCCAGTGCCTGTCGGAGCTGGCCGAGAAGGTCTCCGACGCCTTGGGCGGCCGCTCGGGCCGCGAGGCGCTGCTGGCGTTCGCCCACGCCTACCGCGCCTACGCCCACGCGCATCCCGGCCGGTACGCGGCAACGCAGCTCGCGCTCAACCCGGACGTGGCCGCGGACAGCGCCGCCGACCGGTACTCGGAACTCGTCCGCGCGATCCTGCGGGGCTACGACCTGTGGGAACCCGACCAGACCGATGCCGCCCGCCTGCTGCACAGCACGTTCCACGGGTACGTGTCGCTGGAACGGGCCGGGGCGTTCCACAGCCATCCGCGCGGGGTGGAGGCGTCGTGGCTGCGGGCGCTGGACGCGCTCGACGCCCTGCTGCGGACGTGGCCCGCCTAGCCGAAAATCTCGAGCATCTTCTTGTCCACGTCGGAGGCGTCCTGGAGGTAGAAGCGTTCGAACAACGCGTCGGACTCCCTGATGACGCCCAGCTCGTCCGGCAGACCGCGGCTGGCGGCGATCGCCGCCAGTACGGCGTTGGCGGCGGCGTGAGCGCTGTCCTTGGTGGTGATGTCCGGGACCGAGATGGTCGGCAACCCCGGCTTGTCCAGCCGCAACACACCCCGGTGAACGCCGAACGTGCGGCCGGCGCCGAGGTGGGTGCCCGCCAGGTGGAAGAAGTCGCGCAGGACGGCGAGGTGCTCGATGCGCAGCGGTAGGTCTCCTTTGGCGAATCCCAGCCTTCGTCCGTGTTCACGGGCGTCCGCTCGCGTGGCGGGAGCAGCGTCCCGCCTCGTCCCGTAGACGTCGAGCAGCCAGCTCACGTGCTTCCAGTTGTGCGAGACCAGGAAGTAGGCGCGGTCGACGGCGAGAGCGGCGAACCCGTGCTCCGTCGGCGGCTTGACCAGGGAGCGTGCCGCTTCGCGATCGCACGCGAAGGCGTAGCTGTCGGCGTTCTTCAGAGCCACCTCGTACGGCAGCCGCAGGAAGTACGGAGCGTGCGAGTAGGCGTAGTCGACAGTGCGCACGTCGGATCCGTGGGACGCCTCGTGGATGAGCGTGCGGGCGAGGTCGTCCGAGGACGGGGCCACCAGCAGCTGTCCTTCCGCGCCGGTGCCCTTCATCTGGGTGTACCCGTGCTCCTGGAAGACCTTGACCCGCGTACGCCAGTGCGCTTCCAGCTCGGTGAGGTAGCGGTCGATCCTCAGGAGGTTGTCGTCGACCTCGGCGCGCGCCCTGTTCAGGGGAGGCGCGTCCTCCGCGCCGCCGAAGAGCACGTCGAGGCCGGTGCCGTCGAAGGCCGCGATCATGGCGTGGGCCTTCTCGAACTCGCGCTGCAGCCGCGCCCACTCCTCGGGGGTAGGCGCGTCCGGCATGAGCTGTCCCGACCTCGGCCGGTCGTCGAACCTGGCGTCGACCTCCCGGATGAGGTGGTTGATCCGGGTGCGGTCGGGCGCGCGCAGTTCGGCGTGGATCTTGTCCTGGTACTCGTTGATCAGCTTCGTGCGGCCTCTTCCGATGATCGGCTTGTTCAGCATCGCCACCTGCCCGGAGAGGGCGAGCAGCGTGGCCCTGTCCTGGGCCGCGTGCACGTCTTTCGGCCTCCGCGGGAGCCCCGGCAGCTCGTCCACGATGCGTTGCACGGCCCTGTTGCCGACGGCGGCCTGCAGTCCCAGGAGCGGGTGTGCCTGCGGTGATGCCGCAGTGACACGACCCGGAACGGCAGCGGAGTCCTGCGCCCAACACCTCATGAGCGCTATTGGAACCAACGAACTGGGCTGAACGGTCCTGCGCGGAGGACAGTTTTCCGGCCCGTTCGCGCCGCCCCTCCGGCCGCACGCCGGGGCAGCGGCTGCTGATACCGACTCCGATCCTGGCCGCCGATAACGTTCACTTATCGGCGGCCAGCGTTTTCTCGCCCGAATGAGTAGCGTTGCGTTGGATAACGTAAACGCACACGTAATTCTGCTACGGTATGCGGGTGGAGACGAGCTGCAACTTCCCCGGCTGCGAACGACCTGTTTTCCGAGGTGGCGGGCCGGGCAGGCCCTCGGAGTACTGCGACCTGCCGGAGCACACGCGGTGGCGTGCGTGGAGGGAGCGGCAGCGGCTGGCCGAGACACCCGAGCAAAACCTGGAGGTCGTCACCGTGACGAATCTCCCGAGGGTCTCCGGTACCGCCAAGATCAGGGCTGAAGAGCTCCTCGACCGGTTCCGGGTGCTGTCCGAGCAGATGACCCAGACCCTCGGCCGGGCTGTCGGTGAGCTGAACGCGATGGCGGATCCGAGCGTCGCCGAGAGTCAGATCCAGGCGGCGGAAGCCGAGGCCGCGCGCCGGGTTGCCGAGGCGCAGGCCGAGCTCGCCGGTGCCGAGCGCCGGCGGCACGATGCGGAGAAGGCGCGCAAGGCCGCCGAGGAGACGACCGAACAGGCGGTGCGTGCGGCGGAGGAAGCCGACGAGACCACGGACGCGGCGTTGGCCGAGCGGGACGAGGCCCGGGAGGCGGCGCGGGTCGCGGTGCAACGGGCTGAGGCCGAGGTGGCCGAGGTTCGCGTGCAGGCGTCGGCGCTCGTCGAGGAGATCCGCGCGGAGGCGGAGCAGGCGAAGGCCGATGCGGTGAAGCACGCCGAGCAGGCACGGCGGCAGGCCGCGAAGGAGATCGAGCAGGTCCGTGCGCAGGCTGCCCGGGAGGTCGAGGCGGCGAAGGCGGAGGCGCGGGCGGCCGTCGAACGGGCCGGTGCCGAGGTCCGGGCCGCTGCCGACGCGGCCGAGCAGGTGAAGGCCGAGGCTGCCGGTCAGGTGGAGAAGGCCCGGCAGGAGGCCGCGGAGACCGTCAGCCGGGCCGCGAAGGCACGGGACCAGGCCGTGGTGAGGGCGGAACGGGCCGAGCAGACGGCGGCGGACGCGCACAGGGAGCTGGAGCGGGCTCGGGGTGAGTTCGACGCGCGGCTCGCGCAGGTCCGGCAGGAGGGCGCTGACCAGGTGGCGGCTGTGCGGCAGACCCTCGCTGTGGTGGAGGACGCGCGGGCCCAGACGCTGACCCGGGCGGAACGGGCGGAGCGGCAGCTCGACGAGGCGGCGGCCGAGCTGCGGAGTCTGCGTCGGTAGGCTTGCGGCGATGGACGAGCTGAGAGGCGACTGCGCCAACTGCTTCGGGTTGTGCTGCGTCGCGCTGCCGTTCGCCAGGTCGGCGGACTTCGCGGCCACCAAGGACGCGGGCACGCCGTGTCGAAACCTGCTGGCCGACCACCGCTGCGGCATCCACGACCGGTTGCGGCAGAGGGGATATCCGGGTTGCACGGTCTACGACTGCTTCGGTGCGGGTCAGCGGGTGTCGCAGACGGTGTTCCGGGGCGTGGACTGGCGCGACGGTGAGCGGCAGCGGATGTTCGCGGTGTTCCCCGTGGTCCGGCAGCTGCACGAGCTGCTGTGGTACCTCGCCGAGGCCGGGCGGCTCGACCCGCACGACGACCTCGCCGCCGCCTACGCCGAGGTCGAACGGCACACCGTCGCGGAGCCGGACGAGATCCTGGCGCTCGACGTCGCCGAGGTCCGGGCCAAGGTGAACGTCCTGCTGCTGCGCACCAGCGAACGACTGCGGGCCAGCGCGAAGTCCTACCGGGGCGCGGACCTGATCGGTGCGCGTCTGAGGAACAAGAACCTGAGCAGCGCGGACTTCCGCGGCGCCTACCTCATCGGGGCGGACCTGACGAACTCCGACCTGTCGCGGGCGGACATGATCGGCGCCGACCTGCGGGGTGCGGACCTGTCGGGGGCGGACCTGAGCACGTGCCTGTTCCTGACCCAGCCGCAGGTCAACGCCGCTCGGGGCAACGCCCGCACGAAGCTGCCGGAGGCGTTGACCCGGCCGGCGCACTGGACCGCGGAGCCCGCGCGCAGGCGCTGAGCCACCCACAGCCAAGCCCCGGACAGGTGTCAGACGGACAGGCGCTGCTGGGAGACCGCGCGGGCGAAGCCCTCGACGTTGTCGATCATGATGTTGTGGCCGGTGTTCGGCACGGAGATGACCTGGACGCCTGCCGCGGCGAGCTCGCGGCCGCCGCTGGGCGGGGCGTCCTCGGGGTGCAGGAAGACGCGCGGGATCTCCAGTTCCATCAGCAGTTTCCGCATGGTCGGCGAGGTGCCGCGGATGAGGTCGACGGCGCTGCGGTGCAGTGCCTCGGGACCGGCCATGCGCATGGTGGCGGCCCAGTGCGGGCCGACGTCGCGCAGGACGCGGTCGAAGCCCTCGCGGAGGAAGTCGGCCTCGTTGTAGGCGGCGATGCCCCGGCTGCCGGGGGCGCCGAGCGAGGGGCGGGCGGGGTCGACGTGCGGGTCGACGAGGACGAGCGAGCGCACCATCTCGGGGTGGCGGGCGGCGAGCACGATGGCGACGGCGCCGCCCATGCTGTGGCCGATGATCTCGTTGCGGCGCAGGCCGATCTTCGCGAGCGCGACGGCGAGGGCGTCGGCATGGCCTTCGAGGGAGTAGGCGAAGCCGGTGGGGCGGTCGCTGATGCCGAAGCCGAGCATGTCCATCATGAGGCTGCGGCGGCCGGCCAGCAGCGGGTGGGCGACGGCCTCGGCGTAGTAGGGCGCCGATGACGCGCCGAGTCCGTGCAGGTACACCCTGGCGGGCGTGGCTCCCGGTACCTCGACCCAGCGGATGCGGACCCCAGGTCTGATCTCGACGGCGCGCATGTCTCTCCCGGCAGCGGTGGTTCTGTGCGGCGGACCCTACCCCGCGGTCAGGTGAGCATAGATCGGTTTCGAGAGCCGGTTCTCATCTGGCTGAGGGTTATCGCGTGATGATCGCCTACGAACGCCGCACGCGGCAGACGCCGATCAGTCGATCCCGAGTGCGGCGCATGCAGCCGTGACCGTTGCGGCGCGAAGTTCGTCGAACGGCGCGTCGGGGAACTGCATCGTGCAGTCCTGCATGCCGCCGAACGCGAGCACCGCGCGCGCCTGCTGCTCCAGCGTGGCCTCCGGCCCGTACACCAGGACGGTGAGGCGGGCGCGCCACGACAGCACGACGTCGACGAGGCCGAGCTCGGCGAGCGTGGTGAGCTCGCTCAGGAGCAGCAGCATGTCCTTGCGGTGGCGGTGGTGGAACTCGAAGAAGCCCTCGACGAGCTCGCGGGCCCGCACGTCCTGGCGTTGCTCGACGCCGGTGAGGAAGCGTTCGCCGTCGTCGAGCAACGGGGTGACGATGCTGCGGACGAGCTCCTCGCGGGAGGAGAAGTGGTAGTAGAGCGCGGGTTTGGTGATGCCGAGGCGGTCGGCGATCTCCTGGAGGCTGGTCTGCTGCACGCCTTGGGCTGCGAACAGCTCGCGCGCGGTCTGCAGGATGCGCTGCTTGGTGTCGGTCGGTCGGGCCACGTGCCGAATATTACTTAACGGTCGGTAAGTCGCAGGTGTACGCTCACGCCCATCCACTTACCGACCGTTAAGTAAGGAGCGTTGACGTGCGGATACTCGTCTCCGGGGCCAGCATCGCCGGTCCGGTGCTCGCCTGGTGGCTCACGCGGTACGGGCACGAGGTGACGGTGGTGGAGCGGTCACCGGTGCTGCGCAAGACCGGCGGGCACGCCGTGGACCTGTTCCGGCCGGCCATGACGATCTCGGAGAGGATGGGTGTCGCGTCCCGGATCGAGTCGAGGGCGACGGGCACCGAGCGGCTGTCGTTCCTGCGCGAGGGCACCCGCAGGCCGATCACCGCGGACGCCACGAAGCTCTTCGCCGCCACCTCCGACCGGCACGTCGAGATCATGCGCGACGACCTGAGCGAGATCTACTACGACGCCACCCGCGCGGACGTCGAGTACCTGTTCGGCGACTCGATCGCCGCCCTCGGCGAGGACCTGGTGACGTTCGACAGCGGCACCACGCGGCCGTTCGACCTGGTCATCGGCGCGGACGGGCTGCACTCGAACGTGCGGCGGCTGGTGTTCGGCGAGGTCGCGAAGACGTTCACCGGCGCGTACCTGGCGGTGCTGTCGGTGCCGCGGGAGGCGGGGGTGCCCGGGGCGATGACCGGGCACGTCGGGCCCGGTCGCAGCGCCGCGGTGTACGGGGCGCGGCACCTCGGCGACGCGCGGGCGGTGTTCCTGTTCCGCTCGCCGGAGCTGGAGTACCACCACCGCGACGTCGCGCGGCAGAAGCAGTTGCTGCGGGCGGCGTTCGCGGGCCTGCACCCGCAGGTCGACGAGTGGATGTCCTACCTGGACACCGATCGGGCGTTCTACTTCGACTCGATCACCCAGCTGCGTGAGGACACCTGGTCGCGCGGGCGGGTGGCACTGGTCGGGGACGCCGCCTACTGCCCCGGTCCGGCGATCGGCGGCAGCACGAGCCTCGCCGTGGTGGGCGCGTACGTGCTGGCCGGCCAGCTGGCCACGAGCCCGGACCACGCTACGGCGTTCACGCGCTACGAGGACGAGATGCGGGAGCCGGTGCACGCGAGCAGGGCGTTCGCGCTGGGGGTGGCGAAGACGCTGATCCCCTCGACCCGGCTGGGCGTGTGGGCGTTGACGCGCGGCATGCAGGTGGCGACGTCGTTGCCGTCGTGGCTGGTGCGGCCGCTGGCGAAGCTCAACTCCACCGGCGTGCGGCTGCACGACTCGATGCCGGTGCGCGACTACGGGTGTCAGGGCGCCGGCGTACCGGCGCCCTGACCCGTCACGCGGTCAGAACTGCAGGCTCCACTTGTCGAGGAACCCGGTGTCCTGGTTGGCGTTGTCGTTGACCCTCAGCTGCCAGGTGCCGTTGGCGACCTCGCTGGAGGCGTTGACGGTGTAGGTGGTATTGATGTTGTCGGCGCTGCCGCCGGTGCGGTTGTGCAGGACGTAGGCGGTGCCGTCCGGGGCGATGAGCTCGACGCGCAGGTCGCCCTGGTAGGTGTGCTTGATGTCCACGCCGACCTTGAGGGTCGACGGCGCGTTGCCGGTCACCTCGGACACCGCGATGGGCGAGGTGATCGTGGAGTTGTCCGCGATCGTGAAGTCGGTGGCGTTCTCGAAGTACTTGCCGGGCAGCGGCGGGTCGACGCCGCAGTACTGCGCTTCCTTGCCGATGGCCTCGTACGGGCAGTCGGCGCGTTCGAGCAGCTGCAGTACGGCCTCCTTGTTGCGGGAGGTCTGCGCGGGGATCACCTCGTCGGGCGGGTAGAAGCCGCCGCCACCGCTGCTGCCGGGGTACATCTCGAAGGTGTAGGCGAAGACGCCCTGCGTGCCCCACAGCCAGTCGGGGATGGAGCCGTCGGTGATGTACAGGTCGCTGGACTGCTCGGGGGTGTAGCCGTTGCTGGCGGCCATGGACTGGCCGATGGTGGCGAACGTGTCGCGCTGGTCCTGGGTCAGGCCGGGCGCGACGTCGTCGTAGGTCCAGCCCCACGGCCACAGGATGAGCTCGCTGTAGGTGTGGAAGTCGATGGACGCGGTGATCTGCTGCTTGCCGCCGACGCTGCGGCCGCGCACGAAGTCGGACACGACCTTGACCTCGGGGGCGGACGCCGCGCTGGGGCCGCGGTAGGTCTCGGAGCCGGTGCTGCCGCTGGAGCCGCCGCAGCAGCCCCACTTGTAGTCCCAGTTGCGGTTGAGGTCGGTGCCGACGTTGCTGGACCCGGCGTTGGGCTGCCGGTTCTTGCGCCACGACCGGTAGCTGCCGGTCGCGATGTCGTACTCGCCGCCGTCGGGGTTGACGTCCGGGATGATCCAGATCTCGCGGGTGTCGACGAGGCCCTTGATCCGCGCGTCGGTCGCGTACTGGGTCGTGAACTGGTTGACCAGGTACAGCGCCATCTCGACGGTGAGGTGCTCACGGGCGTGCTGGTGGTGCGTGAACAGCACCTCCGGCTCGTTCTCGTCGACGCCGACGTTGTCGCTGATCTTGAGCGCGATGATGTCGCGGTTCTCGTAGGACTTGCCGATGACCTGCTTGGAGATCAGGTTCGGGTACGCGGCGACGGCCGCGTTGATCTCGGCGGTCATCTCGGCGTAGTTGTGGTAGTTCGAGTCGGCCGCGGGGAAGTCGAACGGGCCGATCGCCGAGTTCGCCTCCATCCGCTTGGGCAGCTCGGTGACGTCGAAGCCCTGGGCCTTGAGGCTCTTGGCCTCGCGTTCGGTCGCGGTGATCACGACGATGCCGTGCTCCTCGACCGAGTCGATCGCGGCACCGGACTTCGCGAGCTTGGAGCGCTGCTCGGCGGTGCGGACGTTGCCGACCTGGTAGTTGGTCGACGTCTCCTGGGCGCCGGGGGCCGCGCCGGTCGGCACGCCTCCCATGGCGAACACGGCGCTCGCGGCGACGGTGACCCCGATCAGGGGTCTGAGATGGCTCTTTCGCATGCAGGGCAACCCTTCCGGACCACGGCAGGACATGGCTCCGCCAAGTGAAGTGGGTGTGAAGCCCCACTGTCATCCCGCCATCCGTATGGGGTTGCCAGGTGAGATGGCGCAACGCCCGATCGCGGAAAACCGCGGTCGGTGCGGCCCGGTCTCTGCCAGGCTGGCGGGCATGGCCTCAGATCCGAAATCCGACCTGCACCGCTACCTGCGCGTGGCGCGCGAGACCGTGCTCTGGAAGCTCGAGGGCCTGTCGGAGTACGACGTGCGCCGCCCGCTCACCGCGACGGGCACGAACCTGCTGGGCCTGGTCAAGCACCTCGCGTCCACCGAACAGGGCTACTTCGGCGACTGCATGGGCCGCTCGTTCGGTGAGAAGCTGCCGTGGCTGGACGAGTCCGAGACCGACCCGAACGCGGACATGTTCGCCACCGCCGCGGAGTCGCGTGAGGACATCCTGGCCCTGTACGAGCGGGTCGCGGCCTTCGCGGACGCGGTGATCACCGAGCTGCCTTTGGACGCGCCGGGTGTGGTGCCGTGGTGGCCGGAGGAGCGCAAGTACGTGACGTTGCACCTGCTGCTGGTGCACATGATCGCGGAGACGAACCGGCACGCCGGGCACGCGGACATCCTGCGCGAGGGGCTGGACGGGGAGGCCGGGTTGCGGCAGGGGAACTCGAACCTGCCGGAGCAGGACTGGGCCGGGTATTGGGCTCGGGTGGAGGCCGTGGCCCGGGAGGCTTCGGGGTTGGCCTGACGTCGAGGGGTGCGGGCCGGGTGGGCGCTCACCGGCTGGGAAAGGCGCTGACACGGCCCGCGGGTCGATCGATACTGCGGGGCATGGGCAAGGAATACGAGCGCATCGAGCCGCGGCTGTGGGAGTTCATCGAGAACCAGAAGGTGTTCTTCGTCGCCAGTGCTCCGCTGGCCGGGGACGGGCACGTCAACCTCTCGCCCAAGGGCCGGCAGGGGACGCTGCGGATCCTGGACGACCGCACGGTGGCCTACCTGGACTTCGGCGGCAGTCACGCCGAGACGATCGCGCACCTGCGGGAGAACGGGCGCATCACGTTGATGTGGTGTGCGTTCGAAGGGGCGCCGAACATCGTGCGCATCCACGGGCGTGGTGAGCCCGTGTTCCGCGACGACCCGCGGTTCGGTGAGCTGGTGGCGGGGTTCGGGGAGGCGGACGGGCCGGCGTTGCGGGCGGTGGTCGTGGTGTCGGCGGAGCTGATCAGCGACACGTGCGGGTTCGCGGTGCCGTTCATGGACTACCGGTCGGAGCGGGACCTGCACGCGGACTACTTCGGACGCAAGAGCGACGAGGAGTTCCGCGAGTACACGGGCAAGAAGCCGTACAACAACGCGAGCATCGACGGGTTGCCGGCCGTGCCGTTGCCCCTGCCCGCCCGGCAGGAGTCAGCTCGGCAGGAGTCGGCCTGGGTGGGGTCAGCTGGACAGGAAGCGGTCCAGCACGCGGGCGCCGAACTCCAGGCCTGAGACGGGGACGCGTTCGTCGACGCCGTGGGCCATGGCGCGGTAGTCGTAGCCGGGCGGGAGCTGCAGCGGGGAGAAGCCGTAGCAGTCGATGCCGAGCTTGCTGAACGCCTTGGCGTCGGTGCCGCCGCCCAGGCAGTACGGGACGACCACGGCGCTGGGGTCTTCTGCGCGCAGCGCGTCGGCCATGGCGGCGAACCACGGGCTGTCGATCGGTGCCTCGACGGGTGGCTGGTGTTCGAGGAACTCGCGGGTCACGCCTTCGGACAGCAGCGAGTCGATGGTGGCGACGAGCTCGTCGACGGTGCCGGGCAGGGTGCGGACGTCGACCTGGGCGGTGGCGGTGCCGGGGATGACGTTGACCTTGTAGCCGGCCTGCAGCATCGTCGGCGTGGTCGAGCAGCGCACGGTGTTCTCGACCAGCTTGGCGGCGGGGCCGAGGCGGGCGATGGTGGCGTCGACGTCGTCGAGGTCGACCTCCACGCCCAGCGCTTTGCCCGCTTCGACGAGGAACGCCTCGACGGTCGGGGTGAGCCGCACCGGGTGTTCGTGGGCGGCCAGCCGGGCCAGGGAGGTGACCAGCGCGGTGACGGCGTTGGACGGGTTGCGGCGCGACCCGTGCCCGGCGCGGCCGGTGGCGGTGAGCTTCATGTGGGAGGTGCCGCGTTCGGCGGTGCCGACCGGGTACAGGCGCACGCCGTCGACGTCGTAGGAGAACCCGCCGGACTCGCTGATCGCGGCCGTCACCCCGGCGAAGTGGGCGGCGTGGTGCTCGACGAGCCAGTGCGCGCCGTGGACGCCCTGGTCCTCCTCGTCGGCGACGAACGCCAGCACGACGTCGCGGCGCGGCCGGCGGCCCTCGGTGTGCCAGCGGTGCACGACGGCCAGCGTCATCGCGGCCATGTCCTTCATGTCGACGGCGCCGCGGCCGTGCACGAACCCGTCGCGGATCTCGCCGCCGAACGGGTCGAAGCTCCACTCGGCGGGGTCGGCGGGCACGACGTCGAGGTGCGCCTGCACGAGCACGGCGGGCAGGGCCGGGTCGGTGCCGGGGACGCGGGCGAGGACGTTGGTGCGGCGCGGCGCGGGTTCGAGCAGGGTGGCCTGCACGCCGCTGTCGTGCAGGACGGCGGCGACGTGTTCGGCGGCCTCGCGTTCGCCGGCGGACTCGCCGCCGCCGCGGTTGGTCGTGTCGAAGCGGATGAGCTGCGCGCACAGTCGCGCCACGTCCAGCGGCATGTCCGCCACCCTACGTTTCAGCCGTAGACGTCCTCGACCGCCCCGGCCGCGACGTAGGTGACCACCTTGAACGCCTTCATGGCGTCGGTCATGGTCTCGGCGTCGAACCCGACGCGGCGCACGCCGAGGTGCTCGACGGTGGGCACGAGGGCGGCGGCGTCGGCGAGGTGGCTGGCGTCGAACTCGATCTCGATGCGGTGCGCGGTCGGGCTGGGGCGCACCTGGCCGGCCGACGCCATCGCCGTGCGGGCCGCGGCGGTGATCCGTTCGGAGGTCACGGCGGGTGGCAGGCACAGGGCCGCGTACCGCGACACGCACTCCTTGACCACCACGAACTCGACCGACGGGGCGTAGGTGGAGGCGGCCTCGACGCACGTGAGGTTGTCGCCGGTGACGAGCAGCACCGGTACGCCGTACTCGGCGGCGAGCGCGGCGTTGAGGTGTCCTTCGGAGGCGGGCACGCCGTCGAGCCACACGCCGGTGATCGAGTTCTCCAGGTAGGTGTGGGCGAGCACGCCGGGGGCGCCGGCGCCGGTGTGGTAGCCGAGGAACACGACGCCGGCCACGTCGCCGCGGATGCCCTCCATCATCGACAGTGGTTTGTGCCGGCCGGTGAGCAGCACGGCCGACGGGTGCAGGTCCTCCAGCAGCAGGTTGCGCTGCGAGGAGTGGGCCTCGTTGACCACGACGCCGGTCGCGCCGCCCACGAGCAGGCCGGTGACGCAGGCGTTGACGTCACCGGTGAACAGGCGCCGGAACCGTTGCCACTGCTCGGTTCCCGGCACGACGTCCCCGGTCCACGTGACGCCGGTGGCGCCCTCCATGTCCGCTGAGATCAGGATCCGCACATCTCGGTAAGTTAGCGGCGTCTTCCGGGGAAGTGGGGTTTTCGTGCGGGTGAAGTTGGGCGCGTTGCTCGCGGTCGCCGGGTTGCTGGGCACGGGCGCGCCGCCGTCGCACGCTCAGGCGCCGGTCGTGCTGAAGGTCGCGATCGTGCAGCAGATCGACTCGCTGAACCCGTTCCTCGCGGTGTTCCAGTCGAGCACGGAGATCGGCCGGCTGATGTACGACCCCCTCACGGCGTACGCGGCCGCCGACCAGGCCGTCACCGAGGGCCTGGCGAACCGGTGGGAACCCTCGGCCGACAAGCTCACGTGGACGTTCACCGTGCCGGCGGGCAAGACGTGGTCGGACGGGCAGCCGATCACCGCCCGCGACGTCGCGTTCACCTACAACCTCATGCTCACCGACGAGGTCGCCCGCACCGCCAACGGCAGCTTCGTCACCAACTTCGACACCGTCACCGCCCCCGACGACCGGACCGTGGTCATCAGGACCAAGGCACCGCAGGTCACCATGCTGGCCCTGGACATCCCGATCGTGCCGAAGCACGTGTGGGAGAAGGTCACCAGCGTCAAGGACCACACCGACGACCGGGGGCCGGTCGTCGGCTCGGGCCCGTTCGTGCTGACCGAGCACGTGCCGGGCCAGTTCCTCAAGCTCAAGGCCAACAAGAGCTACTGGCGCGGCGCCCCGAAGTACGACGAGCTGCACTTCGTGTACTTCCAGAACTCCGACGCCGCGGTGCAGGCGCTGGGCAAGGGCGAGGTCGACCTGGTCAACCGGATGGCGCCCGCCCAGTTCGACTCGCTGGGCGACAGGCAGGGCGTCACCCGCAACCGGGCGCAGGGCCGCCGCTTCACCGAGCTGCTGGTCAACCCCGGCGCGCAGACCCGCACCGGCGAACCGATCGGCGACGGCAACCCCGCGCTGCGCGACGTCCGGGTGCGCCGGGCGATCGCGCAGGCCATCGACCTCGACGCCCTCGTGCAGCGGGTCAACCTCGGCTACGCGGAGAAGGGCGCCGGGATCGTGCCGCCGGTGTTCTCCCGGTGGCACTGGCAACCCACGCCGGAGCAGCGGCGCACATTCGACCCGGCCGCCGCCAACGCCGCCCTCGACGCCGCCGGCCACCCTCGCGGGGCCGACGGCACCCGGTTCACGCTGCGGCTGGCGGGCCGGGCGGGACGCGCCTACGACGAGCAGGCGAGCGAGTACCTGCGGCGGTCGATGAGCGACATCGGCATCGCCTTGGACGTGCGGCTGGTGTCGGACAACCAGCTCAACGAGGTGACCACCGCCGCGACCTACGACCTGGCGTTCTCCGGCTGGGCGGCCAGCGTGGACCCGGACTTCGTGCTGGGCCTGCACACGTGCGGCCAGCGACCGGGCGCCGACGGCAAGGGCGGCACCACCGACGCCTACTTCTGCGACGCCACCTACGACGAGCTCTACGCCCGGCAGCTCTCGGAGTTCGACGAGACCAAGCGGCAGGACCTGGTGAAGCGGATGCAGGCCCGCTTCTACGACCAGGTGCCCGCGGTCGTGCTCGCCTACGACAACGCGCTGGAGGCCTACCGCTCCGACCGGTTCGCGAAGTTCACGACCCAGCCCGCGCAGGGCGGCGTGATCATGGCGCAGCACGGCGTGTGGGGCTACTACGGCGCCGAACCCGCCGGACAGGCCGCCCCTGCCGCACGGGGCTGGGGCGGGCTCGCGGCGTTCGCCGCGGCGTGCGCGTCGATGCTGATGCTGATCGCGGTCTACGTGCGCAGGCGCCGGGCCACGGCCGACGAGCGCGAGTGAACGGTGCGGCTGGCCGGTCGGTTCGGTGGTGCGGCGCTGAGCCTGGTGATGGTGGCGGTGCTGGGGTTCTTCCTGTTCCGGGTGGTGCCCGGTGACCCGGTCGTGTCGATGACGCGCGGCCGTCCGACAACGGCGGCGGCGCAGGACGCGCTGCGGGCCCAGTTCGGCCTGGACCGTCCGCTGCACGAGCAGTTCTGGTCCTACTTCACCGGGTTGCTGCGCGGTGACCTGGGCACGTCGTTCACGTTCCGCCGCCCGGTCGCCGAGGTGATCGGGGACCGGATCGGCCCGACGCTGCTGCTGGTCGGCACGTCGACGTTGGTCGCGGTGCTGCTGGGGCTGTGGCTGGGGGTGCGGGCGGGGTGGCGGCGCGGCTCGGTGTTCGACCGGGTCACGACGGGGGCGTCGCTGGCGTTGTGGTCGGTGCCGACGTTCTGGCTCGGCATGCTGCTGATGATGGCGACGGGCGAGGTGTTCCCGTCGCGGGGCATGCGCGACACCGACACGGCACCGGACTTCGTCTCGCAGTCCCTCGACGTCGCGCACCACCTGGTGCTGCCGTCGGTGACGCTGGTGGCGGTGGTGTGCGCGGAGTACGTGCTGGTGATGCGGTCGTCGCTGCTGCAGGAGACGGCCGCGCCCTACCTGGTGACGGCGCGCGCGAAGGGCTTGCGCGACGACCTGGTGCGCCGCCGCCACGCCGTGCCGAACGCGGTGCTGCCGGCGATCACGCTGGTGTTCCTGCGGTTCGGGCTGGTCGTCGGCGGCGCGATCACGACGGAGACGGTGTTCTCGTGGCCGGGTCTGGGGTTGTTGTTCTACGACGCGCTGACCGGCCCGGACTACTTCCTGCTGCAGGGGCTGCTGGTGGTGACGGCGGCCGCGGTGGTGGTGATGAACCTGCTGGCCGACCTGCTGCACGGCGTCCTGGACCCGCGGGTGGAGGTCGTATGAGCAGGGGCGTGTTCCCGGCGGACAGGGCCGGTGTGGCGGGCGCGGTGGTGCTGGCCGTGGCCGCGCTCGTGGCTCTCGCCGCGCCGCTGCTCGTCCCCGCGGACGCGCTCGACGTCACGCGGGTGAGCGACGCGGCCTGGCAACCGCCGGGCGCCGGTCATTGGCTGGGGACCGACCACACGGGCCGTTCGGTGGCGCTGCTGGTGGTGCGGGGCACGGGCACGTCGTTGTTCGTCGGGCTGACGGCGGCGGTGCTGTCGGTGGGCATCGGCACGCTCGTCGGGATCCTGAGCGGCCACGTCGGCGGCCTGTTCTCCGGTGCGCTGCTGCGGGTCACGGACTTCTTCCTGGTGCTGCCGTCGCTAGTGCTGGCGATCGCGTTGTCGACGGTGCTGCCCCGCGGCCTGGGCACGATCGTCGTGGCGATCGGGCTGACCAGCTGGCCGTCGACGGCGCGGATGGTGCGGGCGCAGACGCTCACGGTCGAGGCCCGGCCGTTCGTGGACCGCGCCCGCGCGCTCGGCGGCGGCCACGTACACGTGGTCGTGCGGCACGTGCTGCCGGCGGTGGTGCCGCTGGTGCTGGTCAACGCGACGCTGGCGGTGGCGTCGTCGATCGTGGCGGAGTCGACGCTCGCGTTCCTGGGCCTGGGGGACCCGACGCGGATCTCGTGGGGCGCGCTGCTGCACCAGGCGCAGCTGCACGGCGCGGTGCCGCGGGGGGCGTGGTGGTTCCTGCTGCCGCCGGGCCTCGCGATCGTGGTGGTCGTGCTGGCGTTCACGCTCGTGGGCCGCGCCCTCGAAGCCGTCGTGACGCCGAGGGGGTGACCGGGTGCTGGAGCTGAGGAACCTCACCGTCCACTACGGGCACACCCGCGTCGTCGACGACGTGACGCTGTCCCTGGCGCCCGGTCAGACGCTCGGGCTGGCGGGCGAGTCGGGGTCGGGCAAGTCGACGGTCGCGCTGTCGGTGCTGCGCCTGCTGCCCAAGACCGCCCGCGTCGACGGGGACGTCCTGCTCGACGGCGAGGACGTGCGGTCGATGTCGTGGGGACGGCTGCGGGCGGTGCGGTGGGCGTCGGCGTCGATCGTGTTCCAGGGCGCGATGCACTCGCTCAACCCGGTGCACCGCGTCGGCGACCAGATCGCCGAACCGATGCGCCTGCACGGCACGTCCGGCAATGTCGGCGACCTGCTGGAGCAGGTGGAGCTGCCGCGGGAGAAGGCGCAGGCGTACCCGCACGAGCTCTCGGGCGGGCAGAAGCAGCGGGTGATGATCGCAATGGCGCTGGCGTGCGGGCCGCGGCTGGTGGTCGCGGACGAGCCGACGACGGCGCTGGACGTGATCGTGCAGGCCCGGGTGCTGGGCCTGGTGACGCGCCTGGTCGCCGAGCGGGGCCTCGGGCTGCTGATGATCAGCCACGACCTGTCGGTGCTGGCGGGGACCTGCGACGACCTGGCCGTGCTGCACCGCGGCGCGCTGGTCGAACGCGGCCCGGCCCGCGAGGTGGTCGCCCGCCCGCGGCACCCGCACACGGCGGCGCTGGCCGCGGCGTTCCCGGTGATCGGCGACCCGGCGCACCGCCGGGTCGGCCCCGCTCCCGCGCGCGAGCCGTTGTTGCAGGTCCGCGACCTGGTGGTCGACTACGGCCGCACCCGCGCGGTCGACGGCGTGGACCTGGCGGTCGGACGCGGGGAGGTCGTGGCGCTGGTGGGCCGGTCCGGGTCCGGCAAGACGACCCTGGCCCGCGCGATCATGGGCCTGCACAAGCCGGCCTCGGGGCGGGTGGTGTTCGACGGGGCCGAGGTGCCGTCGAAGGGCCGGGGGCTCAAGGCGTTCCGGCGGCAGGTCCAGCTGGTGCTGCAGGACCCGGCGAGCGCGTTGAACCCCCGTCACCGCGTGCGGGACGCCGTCGCCGAGGGGCTGCGGGTGCACGGTGTCGGCGGTGACGTGGACGCGCTGGTCGCGGCCGCGGTGGAACGGGCGGAGCTGCGGCCGGCGAGCCGGTACCTGGACTCGTTGCCGCACGAGCTGTCCGGCGGGCAGCAGCAGCGGGTGGTGATCGCCGGCGCCCTGGTGCTGCAGCCGCGGCTGCTGGTGGCGGACGAGCCCGTCGCGTCGCTGGACGCGTCGGTGCGCGGGGAGGTCGTGGCGCTGCTGCTGCGGTTGCGCGCCGAGCTGGGCCTGGCGACGTTGCTGATCACGCACGACCTGGGGCTGGCGTGGCAGATCGCCGACCGGGTGGCGGTGATGCACGAGGGCGCGATCGTGGAGGAAGGCCCGGCGGACCGGGTCCTGCTCGCCCCGTCGCACGAGTGCACGCGGGCGCTGGTGCGGGCCGTGCCGGCTCTTTAGCCGTCGAGGGTGGCCAGTGCGGCGCGCACGGCGGTCTCGGTGACGCGGTTGCGTTGCCCGGTGGCCCGGCGCAGCGCCTCCTCGAAGTGCTCCCGCGCCAGTACCGGGTCGCCCGCCGAGCGGGCGATGCGGCCGCGTTGCACCGCGATGTGGCAGCGCATCTCGTCCGGCCCGTACCAGCCTCCCGGGGTCAGCTCCCACGCCCTGTCGCACTCGGCGTAGGCGGTCGCGTGGTCGCCGGTGACGCGGGCGAGCTCGGCCAGCCCGAGGTGGGCGCCCGCCTGCAGGACGGGGGCTCCGGCGCGGCGGGCCAGTGCGAGGCCGAGGCCGAAGTCCGCGGCCGCCGCGGCCAGGTCACCGGCGGCGAGGCGGGCGTGGGCGCGGGTGGTGACCGACTCGGCGGTGTCCTCGGTCGCGCCGAGCTCGTCGAGCAGGCCGCGGGCTCGTTCGACGTGCTCGAGCGCGGCGGTGGCGTCGCCGTCGGCGAGTGCGATCTCGCCGAGCTGCCCGAACGCCAGTGCCGCGCCCCACCGGTCGCCGACGCGGGTGAACGCGGCCGCGCCGCGGCGCAGCAGGTCCACACCCGTCGCGGGGTCACCGCTCATCCGGGCCACGAGCCCGTCGCCGACCAGGGCCAGTGCCGCGCTCCACGGGTCGGTGCCGAGCAGGGCGGTGCGGCGGTGCCAGACCTGCGAGTCGTTCTCCGGCGCGCCCAGCGCCATGCCCCACAGCAGGGTGGTGATCGGGTAGCGCGGCGGGGCGTCGAGCGCGGTCATGAGCGCGTCGGCCTGGCGGATGCGGCCGCTCTGGTCGCCGGTGGCGACGGGCCAGGCGGCGAGCAGGCACATGGCGTACTCCTGCTCGTGGCCGGCGGGCGGGGTCTCGCCGCACGCGTGCAGCACGGCGTCGGCCTGCTGGGCGGCTTCGGTGCGCAGGCCGCGGAACCAGTGGTAGGTCGCGAGCGCGGCGACGAGCTCCAGGGCCAGGCCCAGGTCGTGCTCGGTGGCCCAGGTGACGGCGGCGACGAGGTTGTCGTGGTCGGCGGTCAGGCGGGTGAGCCATTCGACCTGGTCGTGCGCGCGCAGGTGCGGTTCGGCCTCGCGGGCGCGGGCGAGGAACCAGCGGGCGTGCCGTTCGCGCAGGTCGGGCGCGTGGCCTTGGCAGAACGCGCGGATCGTGTCGAGCATCCGGTACCGGTCGCCGGCCGTCTCGACGAGCGACTTGTCCACCAGCGAGGTCAGGGTGTCCACGTCGGCCCCGGTGACGGCGGTGACGGCGTCGAGGCAGGCGCCGCCGGAGAAGACGGTGAAGCGGGCGGCGAGGTCGCGTTCGGCGTCGTCGAGCAGGTCCCAGCTCCACTCGACGACGGCGTGCAGCGTGCGGTGCCGCGGCGCGGCGGTGCGGCTGCCCTGGGACAGCAGCCGGAACCGGTCGTCCAGGCGGGCGGCGATCTCGCCGATGGGCAGGGTCCGCACGCGGGCGGCGGCCAGTTCGAGGGCGAGCGCGATGCCGTCCAGGCGCCGGCACACCTCGGCGACCACCTCCGCGGGCGCGGTGAAACCGGGCCGGACGGCGCGGGCGCGGTCGAGGAACAGCCGGGCGGCGGACTCGTCGTCCAGGGCGGTGACCGGGCTGAGGGTCTCGCCGGTGATGCCGAGCGGTTCGCGGCTGGTCGCGAGCACCCGCACGCCGGGGCACGCGGCCAGGAGCCGGCCGAGGACGCGGGCGGCGGTGTCGACGACGTGTTCGCAGTTGTCGACGACGAGCAGGACCTCGCGCACGGCCAGGGCGGCGGTCAGCCGCTCCTCGACACCGGTGGGTGCGGCGGTGAGCAGCCCGGCCTCGCGGGCGCCGACGCCGTCGAGCAGGGCGCGGGCGACGTCGGTGGTGGCGCTGAGGTCGACGAACGCCACCTCGCCCGCGTCGCGGTGGGCGACCTCGACGGCGAGGCGGGTCTTGCCGGTGCCACCGGGCCCGATGAGCGTGACCAGGCGGTGGTGCCGCAGCCACGCCGTCACGCGGCGCAGGTCGTCGTCGCGGCCGACGAAACTGGTCAGCTGCGCGGGTACGCCCCGGTGCGGTGCCGCCGCCCGCAGGAGCTCCAGGTGGGCGGCGGCGAGGGCGGGGGAGGGATCGACGCCGAGCTCGCCGGCCAGCAGCGCCCGGCCCTGCGCGAACACCTGCAACGCCTCGGGCGTGCGGCCGTCGTGGTGCAGGACGCGCATCAACGTCGCCCGCACGTCCTCGCGCAGCGGGTGCTCGGCGAGGAGGTGGCGGAGGTGTTTTTCGGTGCCGCCGGAAAGTGTGCAGGCGATGAGCACTTCTGTCAGCTGCTGCCGTGCCTGCGCCGCGAACGGCGCGTCGACGTCGGCCAGCGCCTCACCGCGCCACAGCCGCAGCGCCTCGGCACCCCTCCCGGCCTCCAGCAGTGCGACGCACCGGTGGGCGTCCACGTCGGACGGGTCGGCGGCGAGCCGGTAGCCGGCGGGGTGGTGTTCGACCACCAGCCCGGGCACGGTCCTGCGCAGCCGGGAGACCTGGGACTGCAGCGCGTTCGCGGCCCCGGCGGGCGGGTCGGGGTAGAGGCCGTCGACGAGGCGGTCGTGCCCGACGATCCGGCCCGCGTCCAGCGCCAGCATGGCCAGCAGGGCCCGTTGCCGGGGCGCGGCGACGGTGAGAACCGCGCCCTGCTCGTCGTACACCTCGACCGGCCCCAGCACCCCGAACCTCACACGGCGTGATTCTTGCGCACCCGGCTGTGTCAGGGGGCGAGTTCGTGCCCGGCGGTCGAGTCGACGTGGCCGGGCACGGTGTCGTGGTGGTCGCCGGTGGTCATGGTGCCGGTGGGTTCGAACATCAGGATCGACGCGCCGCCCGGTGCGGACGGCCGGTGGTAGGTGCCGCGCGGCACCGTGAACACCGCTCCGCGGGCCAGCACGACGGTCCGTTCGCCGGCGGGTTCGCGCAGGGCGATGCGCAGCTCGCCGTCCAGGACGAGGAAGAACTCGTCGGTGTGGTCGTGGACGTGCCAGACGTGCTCGCCGTCGACCTTGGCGATGCGCACGTCGTAGTCGTTGACGCGCGTGACGATGCGCGGGCTCCACAGGGCGTCGAACGACGCGAGGGCGGTGTCGAGAGAGACGGGTTCGGTCACGGCACCCAGCCTGCTCGTTGCCGCCACCCGGACGTGAGTGCTAGGAATCGCACATGCCGCAAGAATCCTCGCACCGGGTCGTGGTGATCGTCGACGAGAACTCCAACCCGTTCGAGCTCGGCTGCGCGACGGAGATCTTCGGCCTGCGCCGCCCGGAGCTGGGCCGCGACCTCTACGACTTCCGCCTGTGCGCGGCCGGACCGGCCACTGGCATGCGTGACGGGTTCTTCACCCTCACCGGGGTCGCCGGCCTCGACGCGGCCGACACCGCGGACACGTTGATCGTCCCGAACCGGCCCGATGTCGCCACCCCGCGCAACCCGGCCGTGCTGGCGGCCATCCGCCGCGCCCACGACCGCGGCGCCCGCCTGGTCGGCTGCTGCAGCGGCGCGTTCACCCTCGCCGAGGCCGGAGTCCTCGACGGCCGCCGCGCGACCGCGCACTGGCAGTGGGCGGAGGAGTTCCGCGCCCGCTTCCCGTCCGTGCGGCTGGAGCCGGACGTGCTGTTCGTCGACGACGGCGACATCCTCACCTCCGCCGGCAGCGCCGCCGCCCTCGACCTCGGCCTGCACCTGGTGCGCCGCGACCACGGCGCCGAGATCGCCAACTCCGTGAGCCGCCGCCTCGTGTTCGCCGCCCACCGCGACGGCGGGCAACGCCAGTTCGTCGAACGCCCGGTTCCCGAGCTGCGCGACGAGTCCCTCGCACCGCTGCTGGCGTGGGCGCAGCAGCACCTCGACACCGCGCTCACCGTCACCGGCCTCGCCGCCCGCGCGAACGTCAGCCCGGCGACGCTGCACCGCCGCTTCCAGGCCCAGCTCGGCACGACGCCGCTGGCGTGGCTGACCGGCGAACGCGTCACGCTGGCGTGCCGGCTGATCGAGCTGGGGGAGCCGCGCCTGGACGTGGTGGCCCGCCGCACCGGCCTGGGCACGGCGGCGAACCTGCGCGCGGTGATGCGCCGCGAGACCGGGCTGAGCCCGTCGGACTACCGCCGCAGGTTCGGGCCGAACGGCGCACAACTCAATCCGCTGAACGGCTGAACACCCGCCACGAACCGCCCAACGCCGGACATCCCGCTCACGAGTGGCCCGTAACCCCCTCACTGCTCCGAATGGACCCTTCACCGTCGCAACCCGGTGACCCCCTGTATTCGATCTGGCACGTGCGGTCTCCTTCCCGGTGGGTCGGGGGACCTAAGCCATTCGAGCGGAGCACCATGAGACGCACCATCACGGTCACGGCCGCGTTGACGGCCACCGTGGCACTCGCCATTCCCGCGCACGCGGCCACCGGCAACCTTCCCGGTGGCACCAGCATCGGCGTCACGATCACCAGCCCGGCGGACAACTCCGTCGTCGTTCCCGGCCCGGTCACGGTGACGGGCAAGGCGTCGATCGGCACCGGCGTCCCGGTCGTCGACACCGCGCTGACCTACGTGCTCGACGTGTCCGGCTCCACCCAGACGAACGTGGCCGCGGGCTGCGGCGGCGACCAGAACGGCGACGGCCAGCCCGCCACGATCCTCGACTGCGAGATCGCCGCCGCCAGGGCGCTCAACGCCAAGGCCGCCGTCCCGAACACCGTCGTGGGCAACGTCGGCGCCGCCGTGTTCGGCGCCAGCGGCCAGTCCGCCGACGTCAGCCCCGCCGGCGGCGACCAGCCGGTCACCGCGCCCACCGCCGACGCCAACGGCAACGGCACGCCCGACATCTTCGAAGCGCTGGGCAGTGCGTTCATCGGCGGCGGCGTGACCCTGTTCACCGCCCGCAACGCCGGCGGCAGCACGAACTTCGTCGGCGGCCTCAACGCCGGCATCGCCTCCGCCACCGCCGCGTCGCAGGCCCGCAAGCTCATGGTGTTCTTCTCCGACGGCGGCTCCACCGACGGCGGCACCGTCGACGCCGCCCTGCAGGACGCCGTCGACGCCGGCATCAAGATCTTCACCTTCGCCGTGTCCAACGCCGCCGCCTGCAACAACAACGGCACCCAGGGCTCGTTGCGCAAGATCGCCGAGACCACCGGCGGCACCTGCACCGAGGTCCCCAACGTCGCCCAGCTGCCCGACGTCGTGCCCGGCGTCATCGCCTCCAAGCTCACGAACCTGACGCTCACGGTCGACAACGGCGCGGACATCCCGGTCACCTCGATCACCCCCGGCCTGCCGCAGGACGGCCCCGCGACCGTCGACTACACCGTCGACACCCCAGCGCTGACCGCCGGCACGCACGAGCTGTGCGTCACCGCCCGCGGCACCGACGGCGGCGGAGCCGGCGGCGTCACCGAGTGCACCACCGTCATCGTCAACGCCCCACCCGTCGTCAAGCCCGGCGGCCCCTACGCCGGCCAGGAAGGCACCGACGTCGCCCTCGCCGGCCTCGTCACCGACCCCGACGGCCCGTCGCTGACCACCACCTGGACCGCCACGCCGCAGTCCGGCGTCGACACGGGCGCCACCTGCTCCTTCGGCAACGCCGCCGCCCAGACCACCACCGTCAAGTGCACCGATGACGGAATCTGGACGCTCAAGCTCACCGCCAGTGACGGCGTCAACCCGCCCGTCACCGCCACCACCACGCTGACGCTGACCAACGTCGCCCCGAAGGTCACCCTCAACGCCGACAAGACGCTCGTCACCCGCGGCACCACCGTGAACTTCAGCGCGCCGTTCACCGACATCGCCACCAATGACAAGCACACCTGCACCCTGAACTTCGACGACGGCAGCCCCACCGTGAACGGCACCGTCAACCAGGGCGCCGGCAGCGGCACCTGCACCGCCTCCCGCACCTTCACCGCACTCGGCCCGCACACCGTCCTGGTCACCGTGACCGACGACGACGGCGACTCCGCCACCGCCGTCCTCAAGGTCGTCGTCTACCTGCGCGGTGAGGCGTGGGCCCTGAACGCGACCGGCCTGATCACCGTCGCCAAGACCCCGCACGCCCAGTGCCCGCCCAACGAGGACAAGACCGTCGCCACCGTGAACGTGCTCGGCCTCGCCTCGGTCAACGCCCTGCACGCCGACTGCACCCTCGACGCCACCACCGGCCGCACCGTCGCCCAGGCCCGCGTCGAAGGCGCCAGCCTGCTCGGCGGCGCGATCACCCTCAACGCCGTCGAGGCCAAGTGCGTCAGCGACGCCGGCGGCGTCACCGGCTCGTCCAAGGTCGGCACCCTCAACGGCCAGCCCATCGGCACCGGACCCGCCACCATCGGCATCCCCGGCGTCGCCACCGTCCACCTCAACGAGACCACCACCGGACCGAACGGCCAGCTCGTCCAGAACGCCGTCCGCGTCCGCACCCTGCTCGGACAGGAGATCATCCTGAGCGCCTGCCGCCTCGGCTGACCGGCCGGCCGAGCCTGATCAGGCCAGCGCCCGCAGGATGATCCTCTCGACCACGCGCGTCTTGGCGTCGGCGTAGTCCTGGACCCTGTCCCAGGACTCGCTCGCCAAGGCGCGCTTGGTCCGTTCGTACTCCTCCCGCGCCGCGTCGTCGGCACGGAGGTGGTTGCGGAACACCAGCATCCGGTCGATCTCCTCACAGGCGGGGGAGAAGACGTGCAGGTTCACGTCCGGCGCCTCGTGCCGCTTGAGCAGCCGGTGCTCGTGCCAGCCGTGCTCCCGCAACCGCAGGTAGTAGCCCGCCCGTTCCAACGCCGGCACATAGGCGTCCTCGTCGTCGGAGTCCGGCACCACCAGCAGGACGTCGATCAACGGCTTGGCCGCAAGGCCGGGTACCGACGTCGACCCGCAGTGCTCCAGCCGCACCACCGTCTCACCGAGCGCGCCGCGGATCCGGTCTTCCTCGACCGCGTACCAGTCCGCCCACGCCGGGTTGTGCTCCTCCAACACCACCCGGCCGGTCCCGGCAGGCGCCTCCGTCACGAACTCCACGTCATCCGACGGCAACCGCCACTCCAGATACGCGCGCTCGAGGATCTCCAGCACCACGGCGTTCTTCGCGGCCGCGTAGTCCTGCACCCGCTCCCAGTCCGACTCCGCCAGCTTCCGCTTCACCGACGCGTACAGCTCCCGGTCCGCCTCGTTCGCGCGCAACCAGTCCCGGACTAGCAGATGCCGCCGCACCTGCGCACACCCGCGCGGGAACACGTGCAGGTTGAT
>NZ_DASVFL010000062.1:0-6326 GCF_036380075.1 Lentzea sp.
TTGGCACCTCGATGTCGGCTCGTCGCATCCTGGGGCTGGAGTAGGTCCCAAGGGTTGGGCTGTTCGCCCATTAAAGCGGTACGCGAGCTGGGTTTAGAACGTCGTGAGACAGTTCGGTCCCTATCCGCCGCGCGCGTAGGATACTTGAGGAAGGCTGTCCCTAGTACGAGAGGACCGGGACGGACGGACCGCTGGTGTGCCAGTTGTTCTGCCAAGAGCATTGCTGGTTGGCTACGTTCGGAAGGGATAACCGCTGAAGGCATCTAAGCGGGAAGCTCGTTCCAAGATGAGGTATCCCACCCTTTGTGGGTTAAGGCCCCCAGCTAGACCACTGGGTTGATAGGCCAGAGGTGGAAGACCGGTAACGGTTGGAGCTGACTGGTACTAATAGGCCGAGGACTTGTTACAAAGACGCTACGCATCCACTGTGCGGTTCTGGGAGAACAACCAGAACCGATCGAACCCCTGACAGGGTGAAGTCCTTGTCGGTTCGGGGTTTGGGTTGTGAATTCCATAGTGTTTCGGTGGTTATAGCGTTGGGGAAACACCCGGTCCCATTCCGAACCCGGTAGTTAAGCCCTTCTGCGCCGATGGTACTGCACTGGTTACGGTGTGGGAGAGTAGGTCGCCGCCGGACAATCTTTCAGAAGACCCCTGAGGGTCGAGCACTTCGGTGCTCCCCTCAGGGGTCTTCTGCATGTCCGGACCCGGAATCTCACTTGCCGTCCCTGATCTGATGAGACCCATGGACGCGGTAGTGCACACCACCCTGGAGTCGTTCGACGAGGTAGCGCACGCCCGGCTGGCAGCCGACCCGGTGCGCAACACAGTGGCGATCACCTCACTGGACCGCATCCGCCGCCTGCCGAACGAGCCGGCCCCGCTCCTGATCACGTTCCACGAAGCCGGCGAGCTCGTCGGCTCCCTGGTCCGCACCCCACCCTGGCCCTTCCAAACGGCAGACCTCCCCCTGGTCGCGGTCTCCCTGGCGGTCGAACTCACCGACGAGATCGACCCGGACGCGCCCGGAGCAACCGGCCCGCGCGAAAAATCCGAGGCCTTCGCCACAGCGACGGGCAGACCGTTCACCGAGTCGCTGGCCACGAGGCTCTACCGCCTGGACGAACTGGTCCCGCCCATCGTGGAAGGCGTCGGCCGCCCGGCCACCGAAGACGACGTCGAGCTCCTGGCCACCTGGCGCAAGGCCTTCCTCGAAGAGGCGGTCCCGGAGGCCTCACCCGAGTCCCCGGCCGACTTCGTCCGCGGCTCCCTGCGCCTCGGAAACGGCCACGCCCTCTGGGAGGTGGACGGCACCCCGGTCGCCTGGGCGGCCGGCAGCCTCCCCCAGGCGGGCATGACCAGAATCGGCCCGGTCTACACCCCGCCCGAACACCGCAGACACGGTTACGGCGCCGCGGCCAGCGCCCTGATCACCCAGTGGGCCCTGGCCCGGGGCGCCGCCGAGGTCCTGCTCTTCGCCGACCTCACCAACCCCGTCTCGAACTCGATCTACCAGCGCATCGGCTACGAACCGCTGGACGACTGGGCGGAGTTCTGGTGGAAGCACTGATCCGCACGAGCACCTAGTCGAACAGCTCCGCCGACAGCGGCCGGTCCCGCACGTGCGACGAGAACACGAGCGAGGTGGTCGTGTCCCCGTACCGCTGCATCACCTCGACGAGTTCCTCCAGCTCACCCATCGACCGGCACACGACCCGCAGCAGCCAGCAGTCGTCGCCCGTCACGTGGTCGGCGTCGAGGACCTGCGGCAGCACCAGCACCTGCGACCGGAACCGGGGCGTGTCCAGCGACCGCACCCGCACGCGGACGATCGACTCGATCGGCAGCCCGAGCTTCGCCGGCGACACCACCGCCGTGAAGCCCGTGATCACCCCGAGCGACTCCAGGCGCCGGACCCGTTCGGTTACGGCCGGCGCGGACAGCGACACGACGCGGCCCAGCGCCGTGAACGACATCCGTCCGTCGGACTGCAGCAGCGACAGGATCTTCCAGTCCACTTCGTCGAGGTCCACCTGGAAATCATAGGGAGAACGGCGGAAACGCCTGGACTTCCGCATGTCGGTGCAGACCTTCCCCGAGCACGATCAGAGGCATGACCAACGCACTGCGCTTCCCCGCCGCCGACCCGCACACCGCGGCTGCTTTCTTCGCCGCCGAGCTCGCGTTCGAGGCCGACCCCGACGACGTCCACCGCGACCTCCAGACGGGCAACACGACGGGCTACGTCCTCGTGGAGACGCGGGCACCCGAGGCGTTCGCGAAGGAACGCATCCCCGGTGCGATCAACCTGCCCTACCGCGACCTGACCGAGCGGCCCGAGCGCCCCGAGTGGCTCGCGGACCTCGATCCCGACCTCGTCTACATCTGCTACTGCGAGAGCTTCCAGTGCAACGCCGCGACCAAGGGCGCGCTCGAGCTCGCGCGGAGAGGCTTCCGGGTGAAGCGCCTCTCCGGCGGCATCACGGCCTGGCGGGAAGCCGGGTACCCGATCGAGTCGGACGGGGTCACCGGATCGGACGTTTCCAAGGTCGCGTGTCACTGCTGACCGCTGCCGACATAGGCTCAAGTGCGTGAACGCACCGCGTCTGCTGGTCCTGCAGCCCTCGGAGTCCGACCCGCTCGCGAAGCTGGGGGACTGGCTCGAAGCCGAAGGCGTCGAGCTCGACCTCGTGCCGTTGAAGGAACAGGCCGCGCCGGCGACGCTCGACGGCTACCAGGGGGTCGTGTGCCTCGGCGGTGAGATGGGGGCGCTCGACGACCTCGACCACCCGTGGCTGGCCGACGCGCGGCGGCTGCTGTCCAACGCCGTCGCGCAGCGGGTGCCGACGCTCGCGATCTGCCTCGGTGCGCAGCTGCTCGCGGCGGCCACCGGCGGTCAGGTGCGCAAGGGTCCACAAGGGCCGGAGGTCGGCGTGCTGCTCGTCGCCAAGCGCGACGCGTCGGGCCGGGACCCGTTGTTCGCCGACCTGCCGTTCACGCCCGATGTGCTCCAGTTCCACAACGACGAGGTGCACCTGCTGCCGCCCGGCGCGGAACACCTCGCCGCGTCCCCGAAATATCCCAATCAGGCGTTTCGGGTGGGGGAGAGCGCTTACGGCCTCCAGTTCCACATCGAGACGACGCCGGAAATCGTCTTGAACTGGGCCGCCAAGGATCCTGATTCGGCGGCGTGCGCGCGGGCGCACCACTTCGACCAGGAGTTCCTCGAACAAGCGCACCGCGACTTCGAGGAGGTGTGGCAGCCGTTCGTCGCCCGGTTCGCGAAGCTGGTGCGGGGAGAACTGTCGCCCGCGGGACGTTTGGGCACACAACTTCCGTTGGTGTGACGTTACTTTCGTAGGTTTTAAGACATCCTCCGTTGGCGGTACCGTAACCTCCTGGACAGCTTGTTCGATCCAGCCGGAGGATCACTGTGGATCCCGCTCTTGTAGTGATCATCGTCGTCATCACTGCTCTCATCTTCGACTTCACGAACGGGTTCCACGACACGGCCAACGCCATGGCCACCTCCATCGCCACGGGCGCGCTCAAGCCCCGCACGGCGGTCGCGTTGTCGGCGGTGCTCAACCTCGTAGGTGCGTTCCTCTCCGTCGAGGTGGCCAAGACCATCTCCGGGGGGATCGTCGACGACGCCCAGATCACGCCCGCCGTCATCTTCGGCGGGCTGGTCGGCGCGATCATGTGGAACCTCGTCACCTGGTACGTCGGCCTGCCGTCGAGCTCGTCGCACGCGTTGTTCGGCGGCCTGATCGGCGCGGCCTGGGTCGCGTCCGGTGTGGACGCCATCCACTTCGCCAAGGTCGTCGACAAGGTCCTGGTGCCCGCCATCGTGGCGCCGCTGGTCGCAGGACTGGTCGCGGCCATCGCCACGATCGTCGTCTACCGGCTCAAGAAGGCCGCCGACCCGCGCGTCGCGCACACCGGTTTCAAGGTCGGCCAGGTCGCGTCCGCCTCGCTCGTCTCCCTCGCGCACGGCACGAACGACGCCCAGAAGACGATGGGCATCATCACGCTGGCGCTGATCACGTCCGGCTCGCTCGCGCCCGGTTCCGGCCCGCCCACCTGGGTGATCATCAGCGCCGGTCTCGCGATCGCGCTCGGCACGTACCTCGGCGGCTGGCGCATCACGCACACGCTGGGCCGCGGCCTCACGACCATCGAGCCCGCGCAGGGCTTCGCGGCGCAGACCTCGACCGCCACGGCCATCCTCGCGTCGTCGCACCTCGGGTTCGCACTGTCCACCACGCACGTCGCGTCCGGCGGCATCATGGGCTCCGGCCTCGGCCGCGACCGCCGCGGCGTCAAGTGGGGCACCATGGGCAAGATGGCCGCCGGCTGGCTGCTCACGCTGCCCGCCGCCGGCATCGTCGGCGCGCTCGCGGGCAAGTGGGCGTCCACCGGCGCCGTCGGCATCATCGGCGTCGCCGTCATCGGTCTCGTCGTGTCGGCCGGCATCTGGATGCTGGCGCGGCGCGAGCCCGTCAAGCCCGAGCACATCGTCGACGAGGTCGCGGCCCAGGCCGAACTGCACAAGGTGGCGGCATGAAGGTCGACTGGATGGCGTTGCTCCAGGTCTTCGGCGCCACGCTGCTGGCCACGGTGCTCGTCGTGACGTTGTTCGTCGTCGGCATCCGCGCGTTGTCGGGCGACAAGAAGGTCCCCGCGTACGCGAGCTTCGCCGGCTGCGTCGCCGTCGTGCTCTACGGGCTCTCCCTGATCGTCTTCTGACGCGGCGGGGACTAGGTTGGTCCCCGATGAGCGAACCAGTCCGCCACGCGTCACCAGCAAGGTTCGGGCTCACCGAGGCGCGCAGCGAGGAAGTGCTGCGCGGGCTCGGCCTGTGGGCTGACCGCCGTCCCGCCGACGGCGCCGAACCGGTGCTCGCGGCGCTGTCCCGCAGCCCCGACCCCGACCTCGCGCTGCGCGGCCTCGAACGCCTGCGGCCCGTCGCCGACTGGGACGCCCTGTCGGCCGCGCTGCACGACGACGTGCAGGTGCGCGGCCGCCTGCTCGCCGTGCTCGGCTCGTCGACCGCGCTGTCGGACTTCCTCGTCGTCAACCCCGGCCGCTGGCGCTCCCTGACCGGTGAGGTCGACGTGTCGCTCGATCTCGGCGCCGACGACGTGCTGCGCACCGAGTACCGGGCGAGGCTGCTGCTCATCGCGGCCGACGACCTCGCGCACGTCGTCGAGCCCGACCTGCCGTTCGTCCCGTACGACACGGTCGCGGCGCAACTGTCCGACCTGGCCGTCTCCGCGCTGCGGGCGTCGTTGCAGCTCGCCGCCGAGAAGGTCAACGGCGCCGACCGCTGCCGGCTCGCCGTCATCGCGATGGGCAAGTGCGGCGCGAACGAGCTGAACTACGTGAGCGACGTCGACGTCGTGTTCGTCGCCGAGGGCGACCTGGGCGTGGCGACCCGGCTCGCCAGCACGATGATGCAGATCGCCGGCCAGTCGTGCTTCGAGGTCGACGCCGCGCTGCGGCCGGAGGGCAAGGCCGGTGCGCTGGTGCGCACGCTCGACGGGCACGCCTCCTACTACAAGAAGTGGGCGCGGACCTGGGAGTTCCAGGCGCTGCTGAAGGCGCGGCCGGTCGCGGGCGACGCCGAGCTGGGCCAGTCCTACCTCGACGTCGTGCGGCCGTATGTGTGGACGGCCGCCGAACGCGAGAACTTCGTCGAGGACGTGCAGGCGATGCGCCGCCGCGTCGAGGACCACGTGCCGTCCGGGCTCGCCGACCGCGAGCTGAAGCTCGGCCGCGGCGGACTGCGCGACGTCGAGTTCGCGGTGCAGCTGCTGCAGCTCGTGCACGGCCGGTCCGACGAGGACCTGCGCATCCAGGCGACCACGGCCGCGCTGGCCGCGCTGGGCACCGGCGGGTACGTGGGGCGCGGGGACGCGGCCGACTTCGGGCGCTCGTACCGGTTCCTGCGCACGTTGGAGCACCGGCTGCAGTTGCAGCGTTTACTGCGCACGCACCTCTTCCCGGCCGACGACGACGTGGCGGCGTTGCGCTGGCTGGCGCGGTCGATCGGGTTGCACGCCGACGGCCGCAAGTCCGAGGGACAGGTGCTGCTCGCGGAGTTCCGCAAGCACGCCAACCAGGTCCGGCGGCTGCACGAGAAGCTCTTCTACCGGCCGCTGCTCCAGTCCGTGGCGGGCGTGCCGACTGAGGCGCTGCGGCTCACCACCAAGGAGGCCGTGGCTCGGCTGGCCGCGCTGGGCTACACCTCACCCGACGGGGCGCTGCGGCACATCCAGGCGTTGACGCACGGCATGTCGCGACGCGCCCGCATCCAGGGCGCG
>NZ_DASVFL010000063.1:0-4910 GCF_036380075.1 Lentzea sp.
GGTTTGGGTTGTGAATTCCATAGTGTTTCGGTGGTTATAGCGTTGGGGAAACACCCGGTCCCATTCCGAACCCGGTAGTTAAGCCCTTCTGCGCCGATGGTACTGCACTGGTTACGGTGTGGGAGAGTAGGTCGCCGCCGAACTTCTTCCGAGATACCCCCGTGGGTCGAGCGCCGAGAGCGCTCCCCGCGGGGGCATTTTCGTGTTGGCCCAGCCACGCCCTCAAGGGGTTCTGGGCCCGCGCGGTATACCTTCAGGGCCATGCACAACGAGCAGCGCACCGCCCGCCGGTCCGCCGGCGTCGGACGTACCGCCGACCTCGCCACGAACCCGTTCCGCGTCGACCGCGACAGGGTCGCGAGCTCCCCGTTCTTCGCACGCCTCGGCGGCGTGACACAGGTCGTCAGCTCCACCGGGTCCGGCCTGCTCGTGCACAACCGGCTCACCCACAGCCTCAAGGTCGCCCAGGCGGCGCGCGCCATCGCCGAACGGCTCACCAACCGTCCCGACCTCGTCGCCGTGCTGGAGAAGCTCGGCGGCTGCGACCCCGACGTGGTGGAGGCGGCCGCGCTCGCCCACGACCTCGGGCACCCGCCGTTCGGGCATCTCGGCGAACAGGTGCTGGACCGGTTGGCGCGCCACCGGTTCGGCCTCCCGGACGGGTTCGAGGGCAACGCCCAGTCGTTCCGCATCATCACGACCACGGACGTGCGCGGACCCAAGGCACTCGGCCTCGACCTCACCGTCGCGGTGCGGGCGGCGATGCTCAAGTACCCGTGGACGCGGCACCAGAAGCTCTCCCTCGACGTCGCCCCGCGCGGCGCGTCCGAACCCGACGACATGCCGGGCACCGGCAGCTCAAAGTTCTCCGCCTACGTCACGGAGATGAACGACCTGCGCCAGGCCCGCGAACCGTTCGAGGGCCGCATCGAGTCGTGGCAGCAGACCGTCGAGGCGAGCGTCATGGACACCGCGGACGACATCGCCTACGCGATCCACGACCTGGAGGACTTCCACCGCGTCGGCGTCCTCCAGCACGCCACCGTCGCGGCGGAGTTCGGCACCTGGCAGGCGCAGGCGCTCGACCTCGCGGGCTTGAGCGACGCGGACCTGGATGCGGAGATCCGCATGCCGGGACGGTCAATTGAGACGCTGCGCCGGCGCCTGCACCTCAAGGACTCCTGGGTGATGGACGACGAGGCGTTCGCGCTCGCCGTCCGCAAGGTGGGCAAGGAGCTCGTGGACGGACTGCTGGCGGTGCGGTTCGACGGGTCCGTCGAGGCCGAGCAGGCGGTCGCGGACTTCAGCTCGCGGTGGACGCGCCGGCTCGTTGACGCCGTCGGTGTGATCGAGGAACCGACGCCCAGGTCCGGTCACGTGGTGCTGGCGGTGGCGCAGTGGCACGAGGTGCAGGTGCTGAAGTTCGTGCACCGGCGCTTCGTCTTGCTGCGCCCGGATCTCGCGTTGCACCAACGTGGACAGGCGCGGCTGCTCAGCTCGCTCGTCGACGCGCTGGAGCAGTGGGTGACGGACCGAACGGAGGCGGATCGCTTGCCGCGCAGGCTTCACGACCTCGTCGAGCTGGCCGAAACGGAGTACGCGGGGCTCGCCCGGACGGAGCCGTCCACATTGGTCGGCGCGACCGGCGAGATGCCCGTCGGTCCTGACGCCATCAGGGGATTGGCGCGCGGACGTGCCGTCGTGGACTTCGTCGCGTCCCTCACGGACAACCAGGCCGCCGCGTTGCTGGAAGCCCTTTCCGGTCGAACCGGTCAGTTGTGGACTGACGCTTTTGTTCTGTGAAGTGTGATTGCGTCTGCCCAGTGGGAAGTAGCCCAATCGGATGCTGACTGTGATCACACGCGCACCATACGTTGACGCCTCGACCGGGAATCTCCGGTCGCAGGCTGCGTGCTCGGGGGCACGCCAACGTTCGGGGGAGAAGCCCTGTGCGCCGATCGCGAAGAGGCACGACGTTAGTCACCGCAGGTACCGCTGTTCTTCTGGCCGCGCTCACCGCCATCACGCCCGCGTCCGCGGACCCGGTCAAGGCGTCGAAGTCCATCACCGACCGCACCGCGGCCCAGATCGCCGCGCTGCAGAGCATCAAGAAGTCGCTCACCCCAGCTGAGTCCAAGGTGGACAGCATGCTCGTCGTGGAGGCGCGCAAGCGCGTCCAGGTGGGGACGACGAACGCCCTTCCGCAGGTGCAGACCGGCGTTGCCGTGACGCCGCAGTCCACCACCCTCGTCGACATCCGCGCCAAGCAGTACTCGGAAGACCTGGTCAACGCCGTTCGCGCCGCGGGCGGCCAGATCAGGGCCGTGTCCTCCGAGAACCGCACCGTGCGCGCCGAGGTGCCTCTCGCGAAGCTCGCCGACATCGCCGGCCGCACCGACGTCGCCCGCGTCGAGCAGGGCAGTGACGCGATGACGCAGGACCTGAAGAACAAGCGGGACACCAAGTCCCGCAAGGCTGCTCCGTCCAAAGAGGACAAGGCGCGGGAGATCGAGCGCCGGCTCTCCGAGAAGCAGATGTCCGTCCAGGCCGCCAAGGTCGCCGAGAGCGACAAGGCGCACAACGCCGAGGCGGCGCGCGGCTCGTTCCACGTGACCGGCGTCGGCACGAAGCTCTGCGCCCTGTCCGACGGTGTCAGCTCGCTGGCCGTGTCGCAGGCCGCGGGCGAGCTGCCGGCCGTCGACGTGCTGACGGGCCAGGCGGGCTCCGGTGACGAGGGCACCGCGATGCTCGAGATCCTGCACGACCTCGCGCCCAACGCCGAGCTCGGCTTCGCCACCGCGTTCAACGGTGACGCGAGCTTCGCCGACAACATCAAGAAGCTGCGCTTCCAGCTCGGCTGCGACGTCATCGTCGACGACGTCATCTACTTCAACGAGTCGCCGTTCCAGGACGGCATCATCGCGCGGGCCGTGGACGCGGTCGCCGCGGACGGCGCGCTGTTCTTCTCCAGCGCGGGCAACCAGGGCAACGTCGCCGACGGCACCTCCGGCCACTACGAGGGCCAGTTCGTCGACTCCGGTGTCGGCGTCGGCAAGTTCGCGGGCACGGCCCACGACTTCAACCCGGACCCGAACGCCAAGCAGCTCTACAACCCGCTGTCGAACTTCTCCGGTGACACCCCGGTCGTGCTGCACTGGGCCGACCCGCTGGGCCAGTCGTTCAACGACTACGACCTGTACCTGGTCAACGCCCAGGGCAACGTTGTCACCTTCAGCCAGAACAACCAGGACGGCGCTCAGGACCCGTACGAGCGCATCAACACCCCGTCGAGCTCGACGGGCACGCGCCTCGCGGTCGTCAAGTACCGCGGTGAGGACAAGTACTTCGCGCTGTCGCTGTTCGGTGGCCGGTTCGCCGACACCAACGACGGTCTCAAGAAGTACGTGACGCCGGGCACGACCCGTGGTCACTCCGCGGCGAAGGGCGCGATCTCGGTCGCGGCCGCTCCCGCCGCCGGCGCGCTGCCGTTCGACCTCGAGCCCGGTGACCCGGCCAACCCGCGGGGCCCGTACCCGAACGCGTTCGACAGCACGCAGAAGCCGGAGCGCTTCACCTCCGACGGACCGCGCCGCACGTTCTTCGCGCCCGACGGTTCGCCGCTGGCCGAGGTGCGCCAGAAGCCGGACCTCACCGCCGCCGACGGCGTGACCACGTCGGTGCCGGGCTTCGCGCCGTTCTTCGGCACGTCCGCCGCGGCCCCGAACGCCGCTGCCATCGCCGGCCTGATCCTGTCCGGCAACCCGACCCTGTCGCCCGCCGAGGTCAAGGAAGCCCTGGTGACCACGGCCGTCGACATCGTCGAGGCCGGCGTGGACAACCGCACCGGTGCCGGCATCGTGCTGGCGGACCGCGCCCTCGCCTACACGGGCGCGTCGCCGCAGGCACTGGCCCGCGCGCAGAAGCCGACGGTCGTCAACGACGCCGACGGAAGCGCTTTCCTCAAGCCGGGCACGACCTCCACGGTCACCGTCCCGGTGGCGAACAACGGTGACGGTTCGGCCGCGTCGACCTCGCTCGTGCTGACCACGCCGTCCGCCGGTGTGACCATCGCGCCGCGGTCGAAGTACTACGGCAACATCGACGCCGGCCAGACCGTGTCCAACACCTTCAAGGTGACGGTCCCGGCCACGGCGGGCCTCGGTTCCGCGGTGAAGCTCGACGCACGGGTGACCTACTCGGGCGCGACCTCGCCGACGACGTCGTCGTTCACGCTGCGCGTGGGTGAACCGTCCCGCGACTACAAGACGTTCGCCTACACCGGTGCCCCGATCGCGATCCCGGACAACGACCAGACCGGCGTGTCCGTGCCGCTGCCCGTCACGGGCGTCGGTGCCGCGTCCAACCTGAAGTTCTCCGTGGACGGCGCCACCTGCTCCACGGCGGACGGCGCCACGACGGTCGGCATCGACCACACCTTCGTCGGTGACCTGGTCGGCACGCTGACCTCGCCCGCCGGCAAGACCGTGACGCTGTTCTCGCGGGCCGGCAGCAGCGGCAACAACATCTGCCAGGCGGTGTTCGACGACTCGGCCACTCGGGCGTTCTCGTCCGTCACCAGTGCCGACGCGCCGTTCACCGGGTCTTGGCTCGGTGGTGCGCCGCTGTCGTCGCTGACGGCTGACGGGGCGGACGGAACCTGGGTGTTCAAGGTCGCCGACGTCGTCGGGTCCGACCGCGGGTCGATCCGGTCGGTGACGCTCAGCGTTGCCGGGTGGGTGTGATCCTCTAGGTGAGTTGCGGAAGGCCCTCGGCTTGGTTGCCGGGGGCCTTTTGCGTTGGGCGTCTTGTGGGATTGGGCCGGGCGGGGTTCCAGCGTGCTCCTGTTGCGTTGTCCCTGTGCCTGTCCCAGCGTGGTCGTGCACCTCGGACGAATGACCGGGGTGCATCGC
>NZ_DASVFL010000064.1:0-25475 GCF_036380075.1 Lentzea sp.
GCCCCACGGGTCGTCGCCGCCCGGGGTGCCGAACAGGATCGTCCAGTAGTCGCCGCTGTGCCGGTCGCGGTGCCCGCCCTCCCGGTGGTCGAGCACGTCCTCCAACGCCATCACCGCGGCGGCCTGGCCGTAGGCGTGCGGGCTCAGCACCGTGGCGAGCATGCCGTGCACGGCCTTGCGCTGGTCCCGGCGCAGGTCGCCGAGCTCCAGGCCCGGCCGTGCACCGGGCGTGTAGGCCCAGCGGTGGCGGAGGTCGTCGTCGGTGACGGCGCGGATGGCGTGGTCGCGCTGGCCGGCGGCGAGCGAACTGATATATCGGCGCGTGGCGTCGGCGACGTCTTGCAGCATCTTCCGAACCTATCCGCCGCGAAGGCGGGCAGCACGCGGTCAGGCGTGGCAGGCGATCGGGCCGCCGTGGAGCTCCGTCATGTCGGTCCAGACGCGGACGAGCTCCAGACGTTCGGAGAGGGGCTTGCCGTCGAGCTCGTGGTAGGCGCGGTGGAGGTTGCCGACCAGGCGCTCGGACTCCTGCCACGACGAGAACCGCGACTCGCCCGCCTCGCGGACGACCTCCATCGGGGACTTGCCGGCGGCGTGGCCGGCGGTCGCCAGGTCCGAGAGGTAGGTCGTGTAGGCGACGAGGTCGTCGAGGACGCGGGCGACGTCGTCGCCCCGCAGCAGCGGGCCGTGGCCGGGGACGAGGACGTCGGCGTCGAACGAGCGCAGGAACCCCAGCGCGGACAGGTAGCCCTGGACGCTGCCCTCGGCGAGGAACGGCTGGCCGCCCGCGAAGACCAGGTCTCCGGTGAACAGGACGCGGTCGGCCGGCAGCCACACGACGGTGTCGCCGCGGGTGTGGGCCGGTCCGGGGTGGTGCAGCTCGACGACGCGCGTGCCGAGGTGCAGGGTCAGCGACGTCGTGTAGGTCAGGGACGGCGGGCGGACCTCGAGGTGGCCGTAGTCCGGGCCGGCCAGCACCTGCGAGGCGAGCAGGCCGGCGGCCAGGACCTCCTCGCGGCAGGCGTCGTGGCCGATGACCGTGGTCGACGGCGGGAGGAGCCAGTTGCCGAACGTGTGGTCGCCGTGGTGGTGGGTGTTGACCGCGTACCGGGGTTCCGAGGTGCTCACCGACGCCACCGAGGCGAGCAGCGCGCGGTTGCGCGCCTCGGTGGACGTGGTGTCGACGAGCAGCAAGGAGTCGTCGGAGCCGAGGACCACGCCGGTGTTGTTGATCATCCACGACCCGTCGGGCTGGACGTAGGCGTGGACGCCGGACGCCACCTCGACGAGCTCGGGCCGACCTGCGGAGAAGTTCACCCGATCAAGCGTAGTGAGGCCGGTCAGCCCTGGGCGATGTAGGCCTGGAGCTGGTCCTGGGACTGTTCGAGCTGGCCGATGCGGCTCTTCACGACGTCGCCGATGCTGACGATGCCGACCAGCTCCCCGTCGGACACCACCGGCACGTGGCGGAAGCGCCGTTCGGTCATCACGACCGTGAGGTCGTCCACCGCGTCCGACGGCGAGCACGTGTGGACGTCGGCGGTCATGATCGACGAGACCGGGGACGACAGCAGGTCCGCGCCCACCGCGTGCAGGTGGCGGACGACGTCGCGTTCGGACACGATCCCCGCCACGCCCGCAGGCCCGACGACGACGATCGCGCCGACGTTGTGCTCGGCGAGCGTTCTCAGCAGCTCGGACACCGGCCGGTCCGGGTCGATCGTCGCGACCGCCGATCCCTTGGCCCGCAAAACGTCAGCAATCCTCATCAGGCGCCTCCGATCCTGTCGGTCCGGTAGGCACTTCAGGCTAGATCGGATCCGGACAGAACGGGAGACGGAGCCCCGGAAGGAGCAGGGGACGCGCCCGGATGAACGAACGCGTCCCCCGCGGTGTCGCGCCTGGTCCGGCGTCGGCTACGCGGATCCTCCGCGGCGACGGGTCGCGAACTGGCGCGGCTGGACCATCGGCGCCCGCTGCTGCGGCAGCGGCAGGTGCGTGTTCAGGTCCTGCTTGCCGCGCTTGCGGGCGCGGCGTTCAGCGCGGTTGCCCGGCTCGGGCGGAGTGGTGGCAGGCATGCGAAAGCCTCCTCGCGAAGAGGGCGTGCAAGGGCACGGCGGAGGACAGCCGTGGAAGGAGGACCCGCGGAAGGGTCACCGGGTGCGACAGAGGGTCGCGGCGCGAGCGTCGAGAGCGCTGCGGGGCTTCATCAGCTGAAGTACATGGCCGCAACGCTAGCGACGACGTCGTGTCACGCCAACCGATTTACCCGCGGGCCCGCGCGGCCGCCGCTCCGGCGCCCAGCATCACCAGGACGATCGTCACCATCGCCCACTTGCGGGACTTCGTCATCGGGGTGGAGTCGGCCTCCAGGGACAGGTCCTGCCGCGGCTCGGGCCTCTGCCGCGCCGACCGCACCGGAACCGGTTGCGGCGCAACGGAAGACGGCGGCGTCGCCACCGGCGGTGTCACGACCGGCGCGACGACGGGCAGCGGTGCCGGCACTGGCGCGGGAGAGGGTACGGGCGCGGGCGCCGGGGCGGGAGCGGGCGGCACCGGCACCTCGGGACGGGGCGCGGGCGGTTCGACGCGCGGCGGCATCGGCGCCGGCAGGCAGCCCGCCGCGTCGACCATGCCCATCCGCTCGCCCGACGACAGCTCCACCGCGGACGTCCCGGTGATCCGGTAGACGCGGCCGCGGCCCTGGTGGCCGTTGTTGACGGCGTAGATCGTGCCCGCCGAGTCGGCCACGACGGCGCCGTAGGTCGACCCGCCGGGCAGTCCGGAGATCTCGGTCCTGCTCAGCACCCGTCCGGTCGCCGGGTCGAACGTGACGACCTCGCCCGGCCCGTGCCCCGCCGCCGACACCCCGGTCAGCTTCCCGGTCGCCGGGTTGAGCGTGAAGTCGTCGAGCGCCAGCGCGGGCCAGCCCAGCACGACGGTGCGCACGACCTTCAGGTACGACGGGCTGGCCGGGTTGATGTCGATCGCGTGCAGCCGTGCGGTGTCGCGCACGTAGAGCGTGGTGCCGACGACCGTGCCCGCGGAGACGTCGTCGGTGCGGAACCAGTGCGCGTCAACGGGTCCGAGGTCGTCGACCGCTCCCCTGGTGTCGATCAGGACGACGTGCGACGGGTTCTTCCACCACTGGTGGCCCTTGGAGGTGATCCCGACCAGCCGCCCCAGTGCGGACGAGTACCCCAGCGCATTCACCGCGTAGTCCAGGCGAGCGATTTCTGTCACCCCACCGGATGACACTTCGAGTTTTGAGAAAGTAGAGAAACTTCCCCGATTGAGTGAATGTACTTGATAAGCGTCACAGCTCGCCGGAGCGGCCTGCGCAACAGCGCTGGTGAACGGGGCAGAAAGCACGACGAGGGCCGACGCGGCGCTCATCGCGAGCAAATCCCGCCGCCACCGGGATGGAGCAGCCCAATACGACAACCGGGTATTCGTGCTGTTGCCGCGCATTTCCACCTGACCATTACTCGTCAACCAGACCTTGCTGTACCGGCCACAGTAGACCGTGGTCTAATCCCACACCAAGAAAGGAGCCGAATTGAGCATTTACCTCAGCGGCGCGCTCTGGGTCCTGGGTGCCGCGATCATCTCCGCCGTCCTCGTCGTCATCACCCGCCGGTTCGGCTCGGACGAGGTGAGCGAGAAGAACCTCGGCGCGGGCGGCTCGGTGTTCAGCATCGTCGCCGGCCTGCACGCCGTGCTCGTCGCGTTCATCCTGATCTCGCTGTTCGACGCGGCCAACAGCGCCGAGGAGCAGGTGCAGAAGGAGGCCAACGCGCTCGTCGCGGTCAACTGGTCGGCCTCGTCGCTGTCCGAGCCCGCGAAGTCGAAGGTGGACCGGCTCAGCCGGGACTACGTCTCGACGGTCGTCGACGACGAGTGGCAGCGCATGCGCGACGGCGAGGCCGTCGACAACCGCGGCTGGGTCACGTTGAACCAGCTCAAGGAGACGATCGCGACCGCGGTGCCCGAGGGCGACTGGCAGGAGGACCGCAAGGCCGAGGCCGCGAACCAGCTCTGGGAGGTCTACCAGGCCAGGCAGGAGCGGCTGGAGGCGGCGGACAACGGCGTCAACCCCGTCGTGTGGCTGGCGCTGGTCATCGGCACGCTGCTGTCGCTGCTGTTCCCGTTCCTGTTCGGCGGGCCGAACCTGGTCTCGCAGCTGATCATCACGATCACGCTCGCCTCGACGCTGGTCCTGCTGCTGTTCGCGATCTACCAGCTGCAGAACCCGTTCAGCGGAGGTGTGCTGATCCCGTCCGACGCTTTCAGTTCCGCACGCGACCGGCTGAGCTAACGCGAGTCGGTCGTCCCGTCCGCTTCCTCGATCTCGACGTGCAGCACTTCGCCGTCGATGACGTTCGGCGTCACGTCGGTCTTCGGCAACAGTTCCGACTGGGTGAAGTACCGATTCGCGAATGCGCCGACCGCGCGGGTGGAGGCGGCGTCGACGCCACCGCCGATGACGCCGCCGAGCACCGGGACGCCCTTCGCGGCGATGCTGCCGAGCTTTTTCGTGCCGTATTTCGTGATGAGCGCGGAGGCGGCCTTCTTGGTGAACTGCTTGATGCCGACTTTCTTGAACAGTTCGGTTCCGGCATTGCCGAGCAGGCAGAGCAGGATGGCCGTCTGCACCTCTTCGCTGTCCACGTCGTGACCGCGCAACGACGCGATGGACGCGATGAGGTGCGTCTGGATCACGTAGGTGGCCGCGACGTTGGACGGCAGTGAGACCGGCAGCGTGATCAGGCCGCCGAGGTTGGTGATGAAGCCCTGGGCGCCGGCGAGCGCCACGTGCGTGCGGACGAGGTGCCTGATCGCGGCGGCCTCGTCGCCCTTCTTGGCGAGCGCGTCGGACGCGGCCTCGCGGGCGCTCTTGAACGGCCCGAAGCCGTCGACGCCCGCGCGGAGCAGGTAGTCGGCGATGCCCTGCTGGCTCTTGCTCAGCTCACCCTTGTTGGTCTCGGCCACGCCTCCGAGATTACGCGTCCGGCAGGCGTGGCGAGACCTGGACGGGCGGTTCGGTCGTGATCACCGCGCCGGTGCCGCCGTCCACGGTGATGCGCTCGCCCGTCCTGATCCTCGTCACGGCCTCGCGCACGCCCACGACCGCCGGGATGCCGTACTCCCTGGCCACGACGGCGCCGTGCGAGTTCGCGCCGCCCATCTCCATGACGAGGCCGCCCGCGGTGAGGAACAACGGCGTCCAGCCCGGATCCGTCGACGGGGCCACGAGGATCTCGCCGGGTTCGAGGTGCGCGCCGACCGGGTCCAGGACGACGCGCGCGATGCCGGTGACCGTGCCCGCCGACGCGGGTGTGCCGGCGAGGTCGCCCTCCGCGGGGACGCCGTGGCCGACCGCCTCGGGTTCCGTGCCGTCCGACAGCAGCACGCGCGGGATGTGCCGGCGTCGCATCTCGCGGTCGTAGACCCCACGTTGTTCCGCGACGATCGCGCGCAGATCTCCTTCCGCGGAAAGCATTTCCTCGAAGTCCAGGAAGAACACGTCGTCCGCCGCGTCGAGGCGGCCATCGGCGACGAGCTGGGCGCCGGTTTCCCGGATCCGCTTGCGCAGCGCGCCGAACAGCGTGATGACCAGGTACTTCGGGTACTCCCGCAAGCCCGCGAGCGTTCTGGTGCGGCGCAGCGCGAAGCGGACCAGCCAGCCGCGGCCCCGCGCCCGCCGGGCGAGCGTCTCGATCATGGCCTCGGCTTCGGCGGCACCGCGGGCGAACACCGCGTCCGGGTGCGGCTGGTCCTCCGGCAGGCGCAGGAAGTTCCGCACGACGCCGACGACGTGGGCCGGGTCGTCGGACCACCGGGGCAGGCCGAGGTCGATCTCGGCGACGGCACGGTGTCCCCACGTGGCCAGGAACGCGTCGAGCACCGCCGGGCGTTCGCCGTCGCGGAACTGCTGCAGCGCAACGGGATCGGTCCGGATCGCCTGCGCGACGTCCCACATCGCCAGGTCCATCTCGGTGGTGATGTTGTTGGGCAGGCCGCGCAGCACGGTCTGCAACTCCCCCGGCCTGGTCTGCACGATCTTGCCGACGAGTCCGAGCATCGCGAACCCGATCAGCGCCGTGGGCGCGAGCCTCGGCACCACGGGGACGACGCACTGCCGCAGCGCCTGCTCGATCGGGAGAGCCGCGGACTTCTCCAGGATCTCGTGTTCCATCCGCAACGCGTTCCGCACGGCCTTGCCCGGGTTCACCAACGCCTTCAGCGCGGTCGCGGGCACGCGGAACCGGCGCGCGAGCCGCAGCACCCGCTTGACCGCGGGCGTCGGCGAGGAGTCCCTGACCGCGAACCTCGGGTCGTCGAACAGGCCGCGCAGCACCTCGGACGACCGCGCCTCCATCACGCCGAGCAGCCGCGTCACGAACTCGCGGCCCACCTTGCTGCGCAACACCTTCGTGACGTCGAAGAATATCCGGTCGCCAGCCTCCACATAGGACTTGCTCGCCGGATCACCGATCACGATATCGAGCGCGGCCTTGGCGATCTCGCGGAACGCCGCCCGTCCCATCGGCGTGATCGGTCGTTCGAGGCCCTGGGCGAGGCTGAAGCAGAAGTAGACGCGCGCGCCGCCGTCGGGGTTGTCCGGCAACGGGAACAGCGTCGTGATCGGGCGCGCCTGGGTGAGGTGCAGGTCGCCGTCCGCGTCGATCGCCCACTCGATGTCCTGCGGCGTGCCGTAGTGCCGTTGCACCTTGCGGCCGAGGACGGCGAGCGCGTGGACCTGCCCGTCGGTCAGGCAGGGTTCCGCGTTCTCGCCGACCTCGACGTGCTCGGTGCCGCCACCGGGCAGCGAGCGGATGAGGAACCTCTTGTCCCCCAGCCGTTTCTCGACGATCTCGCCGTCGTCGACGACGAAGTGGTCCGGGTTGACCGCGCCCGACACGACGGCCTCGCCGAGTCCGGGGCTCGCGTCGACCACGACCTGGTCACGCGTGCCGGTGACCGGGTTGGCGGTGAACAGCACGCCGGAGACCTCGGACTGCACCATCCGTTGCACCACCACGGCGAGGTAGGTCGTGGCGTGGTCGATGCCGTTCGTCTCGCGGTAGCTGACGGCGCGGTCGGTCCAGAGCGAGGCCCAGCACCGGCGCACGGCGTCGACCACCGCGTCCTCGCCGACGACGTTGAGCAAGGTGTCCTGCTGGCCGGCGAAGCTCGCGAACGGCAGGTCCTCCGCCGTCGCGCTGGACCGCACGGCGACCGGCACGTCGTCCCCGAGCTCGCGGTACCCGGCGACGACGGCGTCCCGGATCTCCTGCGGCACAGGGGTTTCCAGCAACGTCCGGCGGACGTTCTCCGGCGTGGCGCTCGGGAGCGCGACGGCGCGGTAGGCGTCCGTGGTCACGCAGAAACCAGGCGGCACCGGGAGACCGGCCCTGATGAGCTCGCCGAGGTTCGCCGCCTTGCCGCCGACGGCGGCGAGCATCGTGCCGTCGATCCCGCTGAAACCGATGGTGAACGCCATGGCCACCCCTTCGGACTCCGTCTGGGAGGAGGGTACGAGCGTCCGGCCAAAAACTCAACAAGCGATGAATAAATCACTCCGCCGGGATGAAGTCCCTGATCAGCGCGGCGATCACGGCGAGGTCCTCCTCCAGCGCGAAGTGGCCGGTGTCGAGCAGGTGCAGCCGGGCGTCCGGCAGGTCGCGCAGGTACGCCCTGGCGCCGGGCTCGAGGAAGAACGGGTCGCCCTTGCCCCAGGTGATCAGCGTCGGCGGCCGGTGGTCGCGCAGGTAGGCCTGCCAGCGCGGGTACTGGGCCACGTTGGAGTGGTAGTCGAGGAAGAGGTCGATCTGGGGCTGCTGCCGCAGGTCGAGGTAGTGCTGGTCGAGCGTCCACGTGTCGGGCGAGACCGCCTCGGGGTCCCGCGTTCCTTCGAGGTAGCCCCACTTCGTGTACTCCAGCGCGAGCATGCCGCGGGCGGTCTCCGGGTCGCGGTTGCGGATGAAGCCCCAGGCGACGTCGGACAGGCCGTCCTCGTAGGCGTTGCCGTTCTGGACGATCAGGCCCTTGACCCACTCGGGGTGCTTCGTGGCGACGCGGAAGCCGACCGGGGCGCCGAAGTCGAAGACGTACATCGTGAAGCCGGTGAAGTCGATGGCCCGCAAGAACTTCTCGACCGTGTCGGCGAGGAAGTCGAAGGTGTACGGGCGGTCGGGCGTGTCGCTGTGGCCGGAGCCGGGGTGGTCGGGCGCGACGACGTGGAAGTCGTCCTTCAGCTCCTCGATCAGCCGCGCGTACTGGTGCGAGGCGGACGGGAAACCGTGCAGCAGCAGGAGCTTGGGCTTCCGTGGGTCGCCCGCCTCCCGGTAGAAGACGGAGATGCCGTCGACGTCCTGCTGGCGGTACTTCACATGGGTCTTGGTCGTCATGTCGCATTAGCCTAATGGGTACTAGGGGTGTTGTACAGTTAGGTGGTGCTCGCGATCGATTTCGTCAACACGCTGACGTCCGAGGACGACCACTTGGAGGAGTGGTTGTCGTCGCAGGGTTTGCCCTGGTCGGACGAGGTCGTGGTGCTGCGCGGCCAGGTGGAGGCGGCGGTGCTCGCCGCGCGCGACGGGCGGGAGCCGGACCTGGCGCCGTTGAACGCGGCGTTGCGCGGTGCCCCGGCGTTCGAGGTGCTGGGCTGGGACGACGGCGTCGTCGTCACGCAGGAGCGGGAGGGTGACGAGGTCGCGCGGGCGCTCGCCCTGCTGGCAGGGGCGGCGGCGGACCTGCTGGCGTCACCGGCCGTGCGGAAGGTGAAGACGTGCGAGGGGCCGGGGTGCCGGCTGCTGTTCGTGCCCGCGCACCCGCGACGCCGGTGGTGCGACCCCGCGACGTGCGGGAACCGGGTGCGGGTGGCGCGGTACTACCAGCGGCACAAGGACTAGCGGCTCAGCGCGTCAGGCCGGCGGGCGTGAAGACGAAGCTGTCGCGGAAACCGCCGTCGCCGCGCCTCGTCGCCATCAGCCGGAGCTCCGGCATGAAGTGGAAGAACACCAGCGCACCCGAGCGGTCCGGGTAGCCGAGCGTCTTCGAGTACTTGGGGTTCGTGCCGCCCAGCCACAGCGGCGGCTCGCCGTACTCCGCGATCACCTCGTCGAGCAGGCAGTCGTGTTCGCCCAGCACGCCGGGGATGCGGCTGTCGGAGTCGAGCGACAGCCAGCCCTGCCGGTGCGCGAGGTCCGCGTACACCGACGCCATCACGTCCTCGCTGCGGTGGCCGAGCACCTCGTGCACCGCGCCGCTGACCATCGCCGCGTTCGCCGCGCCGCGCTTCACCAGCGCGTCGAGCTCGGTCTGCCACCGGTCGGTGCGGTCGTCGGCGAACGCCAGCGCGTCGAGCAGGGTGAGGATCACCGCCTCGCCGCCGTACATGCCGGGACGCCGGACAGCGGCGTTGAGCTGGCCGAGCAGGTATCGGCGCAAGTCGTCGAACGAAGGCATCTCTCCCCCTTGGTCCCGTTGTTCTACCAGTTGCCCATAGGTGAAACGGAATCGCCTTCGCGACCGACAGAATGATCGACGACTGGGGAGGTCACATGGCTGCGAGCACCACGCAGATTGTCGCGTACTGGGTCGAGCACGAGGTCGAGATGGCCGTCGACTGGAGCACGGCGCACGAACGCTGCTGGCGGTGCGGCTACCGGACCAGGCTGGAGAAGTGCCACATCGTGCCCGTGGCGTTGGGCGGCAACGACAACGCGGAGAACCTCGTCCTGCTGTGCGCGCGCTGCCGTCGTGAGGCGCCGAGCCACCAGGACCCGCGGTACATGTGGCGGTGGCTGCGCGCGACGGGGGTCTCCTCCCCCGACACGTACTGGACGATGCGGGGCTGGGAGGAGTTCGAGGTCATCTTCGGCCGCAAGCCGCTCGAGTTCCTGCGGGAGGCCGGGGTCGACCACCGCTCGCTCAACGCCGAGTGCCGGGCGCTGGCGGCGGACGAGTTCGCGAAGACGGTCGTCCACTTCGGAGAGGGCCGGCTCAACCCGTCGACGATCGCGTGCGTGATCGCGGAGATCGAGAAGAAGCTGGCCGGCCGCCTCGGGATCACGGTGCCGTGACGGCGGACCGCCTGCCGGGGAACGGGTTCCCCGGCAGGCGGTCGCGTTCCGGTCAGCTGCAGCCGGACGTGCTGCCGCAGCCCTCGCACAGGTAGCAGGAGCCGGCCGGACGCATCTTCGTCCCGCAGGTCATGCACAGCGGCGCGTCGGCCGCCTTGCCCAGGTGCAGCTCCAGCAGCTCGGTCGAGCTGCCGACCTGCCTCGGCGCGGCGGTCTCGACCGCGGCCTCGACGGCCGGAGCCGCCTCCACCGAACCGCGCAGGCCCTCGAGGTCCACATCGGACGTCACGGGCGCGCCGTACTCGCCGGCCACCTGCGCCGAACGCTCGTCGGCGGTGAAGATGCCGAGCTGCGCGCGCTTGTCGTACGGCAGGTAGTCGAGCGCCAAGCGGCGGAACAGGTAGTCGAGCACCGACGTCGCGATGCGGACGTCCGGGTCGTCGGTCATGCCCGCCGGCTCGAAGCGCAGGTTCTGGAACTTCGAGACGTAGAACTCGAGCGGGATGCCGTACTGCAGACCCACCGAGATGGACATCGAGAACGCGTCCATCACGCCGGCCAGCGTCGAGCCCTGCTTGCCGAGCTTGACGAACACCTCGCCGAGGCCGTTGTCCGGGTAGGAGCCCGCGGTCAGGTAGCCCTCGGCACCGCCGACCGTGAACGACACCGTCTGCGACGGGCGCTTCTTCGGCAGGCGCTTGCGGACCGGGCGGTACTCGACGACCGTCTCGGTGGCGGCCTTCTTCTCCTCGGTCGCCTTCGCGGACTTGCCCGCCGACAGCGGCTGGCCGACCTTGCAGTTGTCGCGGTAGATCGCGAGCGCCTTCAGGCCGAGCTTCCAGCCCTGGTAGTAGATCTCCTCGACGTCCGCGATCGTCGCCGTCTCCGGCATGTTGACGGTCTTGGAGATCGCGCCGGACAGGAACGGCTGCGTGGCCGCCATCATCCGAACGTGGCCCATGGGCGCGATGGAGCGCTCGCCCATGGCGCAGTCGAAGACCTCGTAGTGCTCGCGGCGCAGGCCCGGCGCGTCGACGACGTGGCCGTGCTCGCCGATGAACTCGACGATCGCCTCGACCTGCTCGTCCAGGTAGCCGAGGGCCTTGAGCGCGCGCGGCACCGTCTGGTTGACAATCTGCATCGAGCCGCCGCCGACGAGCTTCTTGAACTTGACCAGGGCCAGGTCCGGCTCGATACCGGTGGTGTCGCAGTCCATCATCAGGCCGATGGTGCCGGTGGGGGCCAGCACGGACGCCTGGGCGTTGCGCCAGCCGTTCTTCGCGCCGATCTCCAGCGCCTGCTGCCAGGCCTCGGTCGCGACCTTGTGCACCGACGAGTCGTTCGCGTGGTAGGTGCGGATCAGGTCGTTCGCGGCGGCGTGCTTGCGCATGACGCGCTGGTGCGCCGTGGCGTTGCGCTTGTAGCCGTCGTACGCGCCGACCATGCCCGCGAGCTCGGCGGAGCGGCGGTACGAGACACCGGTCATCAGCGAGGTGATGGTCGCGGCGAGTGCGCGGCCGCCCTCGGAGTCGTACGCGTGGCCGGTCGCCATCAGCAGCGCGCCGAGGTTGGCGTAGCCGATGCCGAGCTGGCGGAACTTGCGGGTGGTGTCCGCGATCGGCTCGGTCGGGAAGTCCGCGAAGCAGATCGAGATGTCCATCGCGGTGATGATCAGCTCGACGGCCTTGGCGAACGTGACGGCGTCGAAGCGGCCGTCGTCACCGAGGAACTTCATCAGGTTGAGCGACGCGAGGTTGCAGCTCGAGTTGTCGAGGTGCATGTACTCGGAGCACGGGTTGGACGCGGTGATGCGGCCCGACTCGGGGCAGGTGTGCCAGTCGTTGATCGTGTCGTCGTACTGGATGCCGGGGTCGGCGCACTCCCACGCGGCCTTGGCGAGCTTGCCGAACAGCTCCTTGGCGTCGACGCGCTCGATGACCTCGCCGGTCTGGCGGCCGCGCAGACCGAAGTCGCCGCCGGACTCGTAGGCGTGCATGAACTCGTCCGACACGCGGATCGAGTTGTTCGCGTTCTGGTACTGCACCGACACGATGTCCGCGCCGCCCAGGTCCATGTCGAACCCGGCGTCGCGCAGCGCGCGGATCTTGTCCTCTTCGCGCGCCTTGGTCTCGATGAACTCGACGACGTCCGGGTGGTCGACGTCGAGGACGACCATCTTGGCCGCGCGGCGGGTGGCGCCACCGGACTTGATGGTGCCCGCGGACGCGTCGGCGCCGCGCATGAACGACACGGGGCCGGACGCGGTGCCGCCGGAGGACAGCAGCTCCTTCGAGGAACGGATGCGCGAGAGGTTCAGGCCGGCACCGGAGCCGCCCTTGAAGATCAGGCCCTCCTCGCGGTACCAGTTGAGGATCGACTCCATCGTGTCGTCGACGGCGAGGATGAAGCACGCGCTGACCTGCTGCGGCGAGCTGGTGCCGACGTTGAACCACACCGGCGAGTTGAAGCTGAACACCTGGTGCAGGAGCATGTAGGTGAGCTCGTGCTCGAAGATCTCGGCGTCCTGCTCGCCCGCGAAGTAGCCGTGCTCCTTGCCGGCGCCCACGTAGGTCTTCACGACCCGGTCGATCAGCTGGCGCAGCGACTGCTCGCGCTTCTCGCTGCCGACGGCGCCGCGGAAGTACTTGCTGGTGACGATGTTGGTGGCGTTCACCGACCACGACTCGGGGAACTCGACACCGCGCTGCTCGAAGTTCACCGAGCCGTCGCGCCAGTTCGTCATGACGACGTCGCGGCGCTCCCAGGTGACCTCGTCGTAGGGGTGGCGGCCCTCGGTCGTGTAGACGCGCTGGACCTTCAACGCGGCGGGCTTGGCAGCCGCCCGTGCGGCTGTCTTCTTGGCTGAGCCGCCGACGGTCTCGGTCACGGTGGATCTCCCTCGTGTGGTGCTGAGAAAAAAGATGGTTGCTTCACGCGCTGCAGAGCGCGCGGACTACTGCTCGGCCGGTGCTTCCTCGGCGCGGGCAGTGCGGAGATCAAGAATTTCCTTCTCGAAGTCCTCGACGGACGAGAAGGACCTGTAAACACTCGCGAAGCGCAGATAAGCGACCTCGTCGAGCTCGCGCAGGGGGCCGAGAATCGCGAGTCCCACCTCGTGGCTCGCGATTTCCGCGCAGCCCGTCGACCGGATCGACTCCTCCACCTGCTGGGCCAGGACCTGGAACGCGTCCTCGTCGACCGGGCGGCCCTGGCACGCCCTGCGCACGCCGACGACCACCTTGTCGCGGCTGAACGGCTCCGTCACCCCGGAGCGCTTGACCACGGCGAGAACCGCTTCTTCGACCGTGGTGAACCTTCGGCTGCAGCTGTTGCAGGAGCGCCGGCGGCGGATCACCTGACCCTCGTCGACCTCGCGGGAGTCGACCACCCGCGAGTCCGAATGGCGGCAGAACGGACACCGCATGCCACCTCACCCCTTCCCCCGCACAGCACTCACCGCAGCAGCCTCACTGGTCGGGTTACCCACAACCTGTGGACTACTTACAACGGTGCAACCACTAGATGTAGGGGTAGAACCTAGATCGCAACCCAACGCCCGCGCAACTCGACACGGCGCGTCGCGTGTCACCCTGTTGGGCGAACCGCCGACGATCAGCGGCGATTACGCAAAAAAGCCCGCCAGTGACGGAGCGTTCACGTCGCCGGCGGGCACCGAGGCACAAGATGTGGGGGCAGGACTACGGGGTGACCCCCGCCTGCTGCAGGTAGAGCACGCCGAGCGCGACCACCGTGAGTGCGCTCAGGACGCCGACCGCGACCAACTCGAACAACGACTCGCGCTTCGGCCGGACCTCGCACGAGCTCGACTCGCGCTTCGCGGGCACCACGACCGGGTGCGGCTTCGTCGCGGGGCGGCGCGGCATGACACGGGGACCCGAACGGAGTGGGCGTCCCGCTACGACGTCCGCGTCCTCGGCAACGCGCAAACGCTTCTCGACGAGCACCGCCATGACGACCTCCATCGCAGGTCAACCACCGGGATCGAACAGGGGTTCGATCGAACGTCCGTGCGAATTTCTACCACGGTCGTTCCCCGGACGCCACAACACGCGGCCAAATACCTCGAACAGGTGTTTGATCTGCGCAGCAAACACGACTACCGTCGACCACGAAGATCGACGGAGGCCGGAATCCCATTCGTACTGGGGGCGGCGAGGAGGACAGCGACCGTGGCAGGCAAGACGATCGACCCGGATCCCGCTCTTGTGGAGACACAGGTGAACGAGATCGCGGGAAACGCCGGCCTGACCCTGCGTCAGCGCAAGGTGCTCGACGTGATCCGGGACTGGGTCGACCGCTTCGGCTACCCGCCGAGCGTGCGCGAGATCGGGGAGGCCGTGGGCCTGACGTCGACCTCGTCGGTCGCGTACCAGCTGCGCGCGCTGGAGCGGAAGGGCTTCCTGCGCCGCGACCCCAACCGGCCGCGTGCCGTCGGCATGCTGCCCACCGAGATCGACCCCGGTCTCGACCCGATGTCCAAGCCGACGCCCGCGTACGTGCCGATGGTCGGCCGCATCGCCGCCGGTGGCCCGATCCTGGCGGAGGAGTCGATCGAGGACGTGTTCCCGCTGCCGCGCGAGATCGTGGGTGAGGGCGAGCTGTTCCTGCTGCGCGTCGTCGGCGACTCGATGATCGACGCCGCGATCACCGACGGCGACTGGGTCGTGATCCGCAAGCAGCCGACCGCCGACCAGGGCGAGATCGTCGCCGCCATGATCGACGGCGAGGCCACGGTGAAGACGTTCAAGCGCAAGGACGGCCACGTGTGGCTGATGCCGCACAACACGGCCTACCAGCCGATCAACGGCGACGAGGCCACGATCCTCGGCAAGGTCGTCACCGTGCTGCGGCGTCTCCCCTAGCGCCGGGCTTCCCGACACACGACAACGGGCACCTCACCAGTGGTGAGGTGCCCGTTGTCGTGTGCGGGTCCGACCGGAACCGATATATCGGATATCAGGCGCGGCGGCGCAGGCGCAGGCCGATGACGAGGGCGGCGACCAGGACGAGACCGCCCAGGCTCAGCGCGAGCGGCCAGTTCTGCCACGACGAGCTCGGCCGCGGTGCCGCCTGCGACGGAGCGTCGGCCGGTGGCTTGGTCGTGGTCGTCGCCGGTACCGCGGGCTGGGCCAGGGCCGCCGCGCCCTCGACGGCCCGGATCGGGGTGCCGGCGCCCTCCGAGGCGGAGAGCAGGGTGCCGTTCGGGTCGAAGGCGATGGCCTCGCCCTGCGGCTCGTCCGGCAGGGGGATGCGGACCGGGTCGCCGGCCAGTGCCTTGACGACGTCGCCGTCGGGGACCGGGTAGAGGTAGGCGTCGGTGTAGGTGCGCAGGGCGACGACGGTGCCGTCGGCCGTGGAGGCCGCGCCCGTCACCAGGCGCGAGTCGAGCGTGCCCTCCAGCGGACCGCCGGGGGTGTCCGTCGTCGACAGCGACACGCGCGCGACCTGCTCCATCGGCACCGATATATCAGTTCGGAGCGGTCCTGTGGGCCGGTAGACGAGTGCGGAGCCGAGGGGTTCCTTGGTGATGATGAACGGCGTGCCGGACTTGTCGATGATCAACGCCTCGGCGTCGTGCTTGCCGTCCGGGTAGGTGAGGCGGAACCGCTCCACGGCGCCCGCGGGCGTGACCTTGTGCAGGGCGACCGTGGAGCGGGACTTGTTGTTGTCGCCGGTGTCGGACGCCCACAGGGTGCCGTCCGGCGTCATCGCCAGGTCCTCGACGTCGAAGGGGTCGACGGGCGCGGTGATCGTGCGCGTCACCACGCAGTCGCGGCCCATCACCTGGATGCGCAACGTGCCGTTGTCGCTGTCGCTGACGGCGAAGAACTGCTTGCCGTCGGACGTGAGCCCGGAGAGCTCCTGCATTGCCACCGGGCACACGTCCACCGGAGGGGGCGGGAGGATCAAGCAGGAGTCCCGTTCGTCGCGAACTCCTCGAGGACGCCGGCGAGGTCCGGGCGCACGCGGGCGCTGAGCAGCGTGCCCACCTCCGTGTGCTTCTCGGACAGCACCTCGCCGTCGCGGTGCACGCGGGCGACGACCTCGCCGCGCGCGTACGGCACGAGCGCCTCGACCACGACCTCCGGTCGCGGCATCAGCTCGGCGATGCGGACCCGCAGCTCCTCGATGCCCGTTCCCGAGTGCGCCGACACGAACGACGCGTCCGGGAACAGGTGCCGCAGCCGGGCCATGCCCAGGTCGCCCACGGCGTCGATCTTGTTCACGACGAGCAGCTCGCGCGGCATCGGCGTGCCGGACTCCTCGTTGATCTCGGCGAGGACCTCGCGCACGGCCTTGACCTGCTTCTCCGGCATGGCGTCGGAGCCGTCGACCACGTGCACGAGCAGGTCGGACTGGCCGACCTCCTCCAGCGTGGAGCGGAACGCCTCGACCAGCTGGTGCGGCAGGTGCCGGACGAAACCGACCGTGTCCGTCAGCGTGTACGGCAGGCCCTCGGGCGTCAGCGCGCGGCGCGTCGTCGGGTCGAGGGTGGCGAACAGCGCGTCCTCCACCAGGACACCGGCGCCCGTCAGCGCGTTGAGCAGCGACGACTTGCCCGCGTTCGTGTAGCCGGCGATCGCGATGCTCGGGATCTCGTTCGCCGTGCGGCGGCCCCGCTTGGTCTCGCGGACGACGCTGATCGCGGCGATCTCGCGGCGCAGCTTGGCGATGCGCGCGCGGATCCGGCGACGGTCGGTCTCGATCTTGGTCTCACCGGGACCGCGCAGACCCACACCGCCGTTGCCGCCGCCGGCACGACCACCGGCCTGCCGGGACAGCGACTCACCCCAGCCGCGCAGACGCGGCATCAGGTACTGCAGCTGCGCCAGCTCGACCTGCGCCTTGCCCTCCTTGGACTGCGCGTGCTGCGCGAAGATGTCCAGGATGAGCGCGGTGCGGTCGATGACCTTGACCTTGAGCTTCTCCTCCAGCTGGCGCAGCTGGCCGGGAGAGAGCTCGCCGTCGCAGATCACCGTGTCGGCGCCGGTCGACTGCACGACGTCGCGCAGCTCGGAGACCTTGCCCGAGCCGATGTACGTCGCGGCGTCCGGCTTGTCGCGCCGCTGCACGACGCCTTCGAGGACCTCGGAGCCGGCGGTCTCGGCGAGACGCGCGAGCTCCGCCATCGAGGCGTCGGAGTCGGCGGCCGTGCCCTCGGTCCACACCCCGACGAGCACGACCCGCTCCAGGCGAAGCTGGCGGTACTCGACCTCGGTGATGTCCTCGAGCTCGGTGGACAGCCCGGCGACGCGGCGCAGTGCCGCGCGCTCGACGCGTTCGTAGTCACCGGTCGAGAAGTCGTCCTCCTCGTCCCAGGTGGCGTCGAACTCCGGGTCGAACTCTGTGCTCTGGATGTTTTCCGTCATTTGCCCTTCATCGTCCCACGGACATTCAGTCCCCCGGATACACCGCGAGGTAGATCGCCACACGGGGAACATCCGGCTCGACCGGTTGCGCGGCCAGCTCATCCATCAACGCCGCGAGGCGCCGCTTTAGTTCCTCGGGGTCGACCGTGACGACCAGACGGCTCTGGTCCACGTCACCGAGCCCGACGTCGGCGACCTCGCCGAGGAAAGCGTGCAACATCGCCTCACCGACTGCGACCGCATTTTCGCTGTTGTCGAGCTGCCACGACAGTCCCGTCGACCGGTAGGGGATCTCCTTCGCGCCCCGGTTGCCCGCGCGCGGCGGCATGGCCTCGAGGAATCCGGCGGCGACGAGCTTGCGCACGTGGTGCAGCGTCGTGGCCGGGTCCTTGCCCAGTCGCCGCGCCAGTTCCTTGTTCGTCAGCGGCCGGTCGAACGTCATGCGGATCATCCGCAGCCGCAGGTCGGAGCTCAGGGCCGCGGCCTCGTCGCTCGTGGCGGGCCGGCGCTTGCGGGAGAGGGGCACGGGCCCAGTCTAAGTGATTGACAGTTTCCAATCACTCAGCGCAGACTGCCCGGCATGGCACTGTGGGGGCATCCGGACTTCCGCCGGTTGTGGACGGGCGACACCATCAGCCAGTTCGGCGCGACGGTCGGTATGACGGTCGTGCCGCTGCTCGCGGCGGGTGTGCTGGACGCGACACCGTTCGAGATGGGGCTGCTCGCCGCGGCGAGCACGATGGCGTTCCTGGTGATCGGCCTGCCCGCGGGCGTGTGGGTCGACCGGATGCGCCGCAAGCCGCTGATGATCGCGATGGACGTCGCCCGCGCCGCGCTGATGCTGAGCGTGCCCGTCGCGTGGTGGCTGGGGTTGCTCGGCCTGCCGCAGCTGGTCGTCGTGAGCCTCGCGGTGGGCGTCTGCACGGTATTCTTCGACGTCGCCTACCAGTCGTACCTGCCGTCGCTGGTCGGGCGCGGCCAGCTCGTCGAGGGCAACTCGAAGCTCCAGGCCAGCCTGTCGGTCGCGGAGGTCTCGGGACCGGCGATCGGCGGCTACGCGGCCCAGTTCCTCGGCGCGGCCAACGGCGTCCTCGCGACCGGACTGGGCTACCTGAGCTCGGCGTTCTTCCTGGTCAGGATCAGAACGGTGGAGCCGGTGCCGGAACGGCACCCCGACCCGCACCTGCGCCGCGAGATCGGGGAGGGGCTGCGGTTCGTCTTCGGCAACACCACCCTGCGGATGATCGTCGCCTGCACCGGCACGTCGAACTTCTTCCACGGCATCCAGAACGCCGTGATCATCCTCTTCCTGCTGCAGACGGTGGGCCTGAGCGAGGGCACGGCCGGTCTCGTGCTCAGCGCGGGCGGCGTCGGCGGGGTGCTCGGCGCGGCGTTCGCCTTCCGGATCGGCCTGGCCGTGGGACAGGCCAGGATGATCTGGCTCGTCCCCGTGCTGACCTGGCCGTTCACCCTGGCGCTGCCGTTCGTCTCCGACGGCTGGGGTCTCGCGCTGCCGATGGTGTGCCTGGCGGTGACGTCGTTCGGGATCGTCGTCTACAACGTCGGCCAGGTGAGCTTCCGGCAGGCGATCTGCCCCGACCACCTGCTGGGCCGGATGAACGCCTCGATCCGCTGGGTGGTGTGGGGCGCGACGCCGCTGGGCGCGCTGCTGGGCGGCGGGCTCGGGTCGTGGATCGGGATCGTGCCGACGCTGTGGGTGTCGCTGGCCGGCTCCGTGGGCGGGATGGTGTGGCTGCTGCTGTCGCCGCTGCGGTCTATGCGGGACCTGCCGACCACGTCTAGCGTCGACGCCCATGGCTGATACCTCGGTGCTGCGGGACGGTCTCCACTTCGGCGAAGGGCCGCGACGCGGACCCGACGGCCGGCTCTACTACTCCGACTTCTACGCGGGCGAGGTGCACGCCCTCGACCTCGCGACCGGGGACGACGAGGTCGTCGTCGCCTTCGACGGCCAGCCGTCCGGCCTCGGCTGGCTGCCCGACGGGACCCTGCTGGTCGTGTCGATGCTCGACCGCACGGTCCGCAAGCTCGTCGGCGACGAGCTCGTCGTCCACGCCGATATATCGGATATCGCGACGTTCCACGCGAACGACATGCTCGTCGACGGCGAGGGCCGCGCGTACGTCGGCAACTTCGGCTTCGACCTGCACGGGCTCATCGACGAGGTCGGCATCCCGCGCCTGCTCGAACCCGACTTCGACCCGCTGGGCGCGAAGCTCGCACTGGTCCAGCCCGACGGCTCCGTCGGCGTCGTCGCCGAGGACCTCAAGTTCCCGAACGGCATGGCGCTGCTGCCCGACCCGAGCGGCGGGTCCGGGAGCGGCAGCATCCTCGTCGTCGCCGAGACCGTCGCGTTCCAGCTCACCTCGTTCGCCGTCGACAGGGACGGCTCGTTGAGCGACCGCCGCGTGTGGGCCGACGTGAAGGCGCTCGGCATCGCGCCCGACGGCATCGCGGGCGACGGGGACGGCGTGTGGGTGGCGCCGGCGTTGCAGCCCGCCGCGTTCCGGATCGCCGAGGGCGGCGAGGTCACGCACAAGGTCGAGACGACGCAGACGTGCTTCGCCGTCGCGGTCGTCGGCGACAAGCTCGTGTGCCTGACCGCGCCGGACTCGAACCCGTCGGTGGTCAAGCCGGACCGGCTCGGCAGGATCGAGGTCTTCGACCTCAACTGATATATCGGATATCAGCCGAGGTCCGACACATCAGGCGAGGGCGTCCCACCAGGACTTGTCGAGCTCGCCGCGCGCGACGAGCACGGCGGGTCCGGTGAGCGTCGACGTCGTCGGGTCGATCGTCACGCGGACCTGGCCGCCGAGGACGTCGACGGTGGCCGCGCCGGTCGACCGGCCCTGGCCCGCGAGCCAGGAGGCGACGGCCGCGACGGTGCCGGTGCCGCACGAACGGGTCTCGCCGACACCGCGCTCGTGGACGCGCATGCGCAGGGCGTCCTGCCCGATGACGTTGACGAGCTCGACGTTGACGCCGTGCGGGAACATCACCGGGTCGAAGCCGGGGGGCGCGGTGAGGTCGAAGCGGTCGACCGGTTCCTCGGTGACGCACGCGAGGTGCGGGTTGCCGACGTCGACCGCGAAACCGCCGATGCCCTGGCCGTCGACCGCGGCGATGGACGTGCCGGTGACGCGCGCGGGGCCCATGTCGTTCGTGACGGAGCCGTCCGGGTGCGTCACGACCGTCTTGTCGCCGGCGCGCGTGCCGACGACGAACTCGCCCTGGGGCTGGTGGCCGGCGTCGACGAGGTAGCGGGCGAAGACGCGCAGGCCGTTGCCGCACATCTCGGCGACGGAGCCGTCGGCGTTGCGGTAGTCCATGAACCACTTGCCGCCGGTCCGCACGACGCGCAGCACGCCGTCGGCGCCGAGGCCGCGCTGCCGGTTGCAGAGCGCCTGGACACGCGCCACGGTCAGGTCCAGCTGGTCATCGAGGTCGGGCAGGACGACGAAGTCGTTCTCCGTGCCGTGCCCCTTCACGAACTCCACGGCACCAGGTTACCGGCGGCAGCCAAAAGATCAGGCTGTGCGCCGTCGAGCCAGGTGATGCGCTGGTCACGCCGGAACCACGACCGCTGCCGGCGCACGAACCGCCGCGTGGCCCGCTTGGTCTCCTCCGCGGCGAAGTCGATCGTGCACGCTCCGTCCATTGCGGACAGCACCTGCTGGTAGCCCAGCGCGCGCGACGCCGTCCTGCCTTCGCGGAGGCCGATCCGCACGAGACGGCGGACCTCGTCCTCCAGCCCGGACTCGAACATCACGTCCACCCTGCGGTCGACGCGCTCGTCCAGTTCGGACACCTCGCGGTCGACGCCGATCTGGACGGTGCCGTAGCGCGCGGGACCGGGCTTGGGCAGGTTCGCGGAGAACGGCTCGCCGGTCAGCTCGATGACCTCCAGCGCGCGCACGATGCGGCGTCCGTTGGAGGGCAGGATCGCGATGGCGGCGGCCGGGTCGAGCTCCTGCAGGCGCCGGTGCAGCGCTTCCGGGCCCACCGAGGCCAGCTCCGCCTCGTAGCGCTCCCGCACGGCGTCGTCGGTGCCTGGGAACTTCAGGTCGTCGAGCACGGCCTGCACGTACAGCCCGGAGCCGCCGACGAGGACCGGCGGGCGTCCGGCGGCGAGCAGGTCCTCCACGACGGCCCGCGTCTCACGCTGGTAGGCGGCGACGGACGCGGTCTCGGTGACCGAGAGGACGTCGAACAGGTGGTGCGGGACGCCGCGGCGTTCGGCGAGGGGCATCTTGGCCGTGCCGATGTCCATGCCGCGGTAGAGCTGCATGGCGTCGGCGTTGACGACCTCTCCCCCGAAGCGCTCCGCGAGCGCGACGGCCAGGTCGGACTTGCCGGTCGCGGTGGGTCCGACGACGGCGATGGGCGTGATCACGGGCGCTCCCAGACGGCGACGTGGTAGCCCACGCCGAACGGTGCGAAGAAATCGGCGGAGGTGCAGTGCCACGGTCCGGGCACGCCGGCGAGGACCTGCCACGCCGCCCTGCCCTGCACACCCAGCTCACGGGCCAGCCCGGTGTCGAGACCGAGCAGCCCGTCCACGTCGGCGGTGGCCAGCGCGGCGTGGACCGCGGAGTCGAACGGTCCCGAACGCTCGTCGTCGGATCCCGGCGAACGCGGGCCGTGGCGGGTGGACCCGTCACCGAGGACGAGCAGGGAGCAGTCCTCCGCGGCGAGCCGCCGTCCAAACGAGACACAGTCCGGCGTGGGCAGGTCCGGCGGGACGACCTCGACGCGTGACACCTCGACAGCGCAGCGTTCCCGCAGCCAGGCGGTGATGAGCACCGGCAACGGAACGCGGGCGTCCGGCGGCAGGTCACCCCCGAGTGACACCGGCACGTCGACCCCGTATCCGAGGAAAGTTCCCGACAACGGCGGCATGAACGTCGCGGGGCCGGCGGGGTCGACGGCGACGACCACCCACGGACCGGGCAGTTTCCCTGCTGCGGCAAGGGTTGCGGCCCTCACGGGCTCGGTCTCTGCGGCGGCTCCCGCGACCAGTTCTGGCACCAGAAGAGGTGGGTGCGGCACCACCGCGGCACGGGTGATCACGACGAACGAGGCTACCTATCGTGGACTCCCAGTACCGAGTCGAGCTCTGACCTGTTTGAATGCGCGCGGGGAACTGGGGACGGGAGACCCTCCAGCGCCCGTATTGCATCGGCCCCGCCGGCTGGCGGGGCGCCCGTGGCAGGCACGGGCGTCAGATGGGAGGAACCGGCGATGTCGGAGCAGGACAGCACACCGGAGACCGTGGCCGAGACCACTCCGGTGGAGGTCGCAGCCGAGGGTGTGGTCGAGGAAACGCCGAAGGAGACCGCGCAGGCAGCGCCTCCGGCCGTCCCCGTGGCGTCGGACCACCCTGACCGCTGGGGGCGCGTGGACGCCGACGGCACCGTGTACGTCAAGACCGAGGACGGCGAGCGCGCCGTCGGGTCGTGGCAGGCGGGCGAGCCGGTCGAGGGCCTCGCGCACTTCGCGCGCCGGTTCGACGACCTGCGCACCGAGGTCGAGCTGCTCGTGTCGCGCCTCAAGTCCGGCGCCGGCGACCCCAAGCACGCCCTGACCAGCGCGAAGCACGTCAAGGAGCAGCTGGCCGAGGCCGCCGTCGTCGGCGACCTGAAGGCGCTGGCCGCCCGCGTCGAGCACGTGCTCGTGCAGGCGGAGGCCGGCATGGAGAAGGCGAAGGAGGCCAAGGAGGCCGCCCGCGCCCAGTCCGTGCAGCGCAAGCAGGCGCTCGTCGACGAGGCCGAGTCGATCGCGAACGAGTCCACGCAGTGGAAGGTCGCGGGCGACCGGCTGCGGCAGATCCTCGACGAGTGGAAGACCATCCGCGGCGTCGACCGCAAGACCGACGAGCAGCTGTGGCGCCGGTTCTCGAAGGCCCGCGACGCGTTCAACCGCCGCCGCGGCTCGCACTTCGCGGACCTCGACCGCCAGCGTTCGGTCGCGAAGGGCTCCAAGCAGGCGCTCGTCGAGGAGGCCGAGAAGCTCGTCGACTCCGACGACTGGGGCCCCACGGCCGGTCGTTACAAGGAGCTGATGGTCGAGTGGAAGGCCGCCGGGCGTGCGCCCAAGGAGGCCGACGACGCCCTGTGGCAGCGGTTCCGCGCGGCCCAGGACGCGTTCTTCCAGAAGCGTTCCGAGGCGTTCAGCGAGCGTGACGCCGAGTTCGGCGCCAACGCGAAGCTGAAGGAGGAGCTGCTCGCCGAGGCCGAGGGCATCGACCCGTCGACCGACCTCGAGGCGGCCCGCAACGCCCTCTACAAGATCCAGGAGCGCTGGGACGCGATCGGCAAGGTGCCGCGCGAGCGCATCCGCGAGCTCGAGGGCAAGCTCCGCGCCATCGAGGAGCGGGTCCGCGGCGCGGTCGACGCGCAGTGGCGTCGTTCCGACCCCGAGGCCGAGGCCCGCGTGGCGCAGTTCCGCGAGCGCGTGGAGCAGTTCGAGGCGCAGGCCGCGAAGGCCCGTGCCGCGGGCGACAAGCGCCGCACCGAGCAGGCCGAGGCGCAGGCCGCCCAGTGGCGCGAGTGGCTGGCCGCCGCTGAGCAGGCGCTGGCGACCCGGTAGTTCGTCACGGTCCGAGGGCCCCTCTCCCACGCGGAGAGGGGCCCTCGGGCGTTCTCAGCGGGCAATGCGCCACTTCTGGTCGTCCCGGCCGGAGCACAGCGACACGATGAGCCACGTTCCGTCGGCGTAGGAACCGTCGTTCGCGGTCCCGAGGCACTTCCCGGACGTCACGTGCGCGAACTGGTTCGTGCCCTGCGCCTGCCAGAGCTGGGCGTTCTCGCTCCACGAGCAGGCGGCGGCCTTGACGTGCTCGCCGAAGTTCTCCTGGAACACCGGCTGCATGCAGAGGTTGCCGCGCTGGTTGCGCAGCCGGAAGACGGCCGGGTTCGCGTCGGAGAACTCCCGCGCCCAGAACGGCTGGAAGCTCGTCGCGTCACCGGACGGGTGCCGCTCCCACATGACGACGTCGTTCCACTCGTTCTGGTAGAAGTCCGCGGCCCGCTGGTCGTTGCCGGCGGGCACGAGGTAGCCGGGACCGTCGGTGGCGGGCTTCACCGGCCCGGTGGCCGGCACCGGCACCGGCGGCGCGGCGGTCGGCTGGGTCGTCTGCTGCCGCTGGGTGGGCTGCCGGGGACCGGCCGTCGGGGCCGCGTCCGTCCCGGCCACCACGACGGCGGGCGCGGAGGACGACCCCGGCGCGGTCGTGGTCGCGGAGGGCAGCGGCGCGGTGGCGGTCGTCGAGGACGTCGTCGCGGCGGCCGACTGCGGGTCGTCGTCGCGGAACACGAGGACCCCGAGCACGGCCAGCACCGCCACCGCCGCGACGACGGCGGCCACCCGGACGACGAGCGGAACCACGCCGAGGTGGATGTCGCGCACCTGGTCGGCCTGGACCAGGTACCCCTTGTTGTCGCCGTGCGCGGTGTTCCTGCCGTCCGTCATGCCCCAGCGCACCTCGACTCCGCGTCACCGTTTCGACGCAAAAGGAATCGAGGAGGCGCCGGGATTCATTACAGCTGCGGCGGGCGCGAGGCCGCGATCTTCACCCACTTCACCAGCAGCACGATGACGGCGAGCACGGCGATGATCAGCCCGATGCCCGGACCGGGACCGATGGTCTTGTTGCTCGTGGTCGTCTGCTGCGTCCAGATCGACAGCACGCCCGTCACCGACCCGGCGAACAGGCCCAGCGAGCACACCCACGTCAGCGTCCAGCGGCGCACCGCGAGCGTGATGCCCGACCCGAGCACGCCGATGCCGAGGGCGATGAACGAGAACACCCGCGGCAGGAACGCGCCGGACTCGCCGAGCACGACGCTCAGGCCCGTCTCCTCGCCCACCCACGGCAGCACGAGCGACACCAGCAGCGCCAGCACCGCGATCGAGATCGTCAACGCCCCGGTGCCGGGGTCGACGCGCTTGGCCGCCTGCTGCTCCACCG
>NZ_DASVFL010000065.1:0-12572 GCF_036380075.1 Lentzea sp.
GCGGCGCCTCGGCCACCGCGCCCGGCGCACCCGTCTCCTCCTGCACCACCGGGTGCAGCGGCAGGTCGGCCGCGACCCGGAACCCGCCCGCGGACGGACGCGCGTCGAACGACCCGCCGATCAGCTCGACCCGTTCCTCCAAGCCGATGAGCCCGCGGCGGGTGCCGCCGCCCCTCGGTTCGCTGCTCGGGCCGTTGACCACCTCGACGCGCACCCGTTCGGCCACCTGCACCGAGACGCGCGTTCGTGCGGACGGCGCGTGTTTGTGGACGTTCGTGAGTGCTTCACGCACGACCCGATGCACTGCCCTCCGCAGCCTTGCGTCCGCATCGGACAGATCGTCGCCCGACCAGTCCAGAACGACGGACACCCCCGCGGCAGCAGACGCGGCCACGAGCCGTTCGACGTCCGTGCGCGTGCCGGCGTCCTCGTCGGCGTCGGCCGACGTGCCGAGCACGCCGAGGATCTCCCGCAGCTCCTCCATCGCGACGGCGGACGTCTTGCGGATCAGCTCGACCTGTTCGCGCAGCTCGGGGGCCTGCTCGGCGGCGGACCGCTCCAGCGTGCCGGCGTGGGTGGTCAACTGGCGGAGGCGGTGGCTGAGCATGTCGTGCATCTCGCTGGCGATGTGGGCCCGCGTCGCCGACCTCGCGGTGCTCGCGGTCAGCACACGCGTGTGTTCGAGGTAGTCGTTGCGTTCCATCAAGACCTGCGTCAACGGCTTGCGCCGCCCGATGAGACCACCGGCGACAGCGGGGAAGACCAGCAGGAACACGACGGTGAACGCCGTGCCGAGCAGGTACTCGGCCAGGCCGTCGCCCGCGCGCCACGAGTACAGCGCGCCGAACGCCGCCTGCAGCACCGCGGTCACGCCGATCAACGCCCACAGCCTGCCCTGGGACCGGACGGACCGGGCCGCGCGGAAGATCGCCAGCGACGTCGGGGCGAGCGCGAGCAGGTTGTTGACCGCGTTGAGGGGAGCGGTGAGCACGATCGCCCACCCCGGCCGGCGCGCGCTGAGCGGCACCAGCGCGGCGGCCCACACCGCCGAGGCCACGACCAGCCACCACTGACCCGGTCTGCCCAGCGGCGCGACCAGCGTCACGAGCGCCAGCAGGAAGGCGGTCGCCATCCACGACCAGTCGCGCACCTTCACGTTCACGCTGATCATCATGGTCGACCCCGGTCGCGGGGCCCAGCGCCAGGTGGCTCGACGAGGTGGACAGGTGGCCACAGTCGGTTGAGTGAGTTTGCATGACCGTGCATAATCATGCGTATGACAGTGAGGATCGCGGTCGCGGGCGCCAGCGGGTACGCGGGTGGCGAGCTGCTCCGCCTGCTACTGGGACATCCGGACGTCGAGATCGGCGCGCTGACGGCGAACAGCAGCGCCGGTGACCTGCTGCTCAAGCACCAGCCGCACCTCCTGCCGCTCGCGGACCGCCGCCTACAAGACACCACAGCCGAGACCCTCGCAGGGCACGACGTGGTCTTCCTCGCACTTCCGCACGGCCACTCCGCCGCCATCGCCGAGGAGCTCGGCGACAGCGCGGTCGTGATCGACTGCGGCGCCGACCACCGCCTGACCAGCGCCGACGACTGGACGCGGTGGTACGGCGGCGAGCACGCGGGCTCGTGGCCCTACGGCCTCCCTGAGCTCCCCGGCCAGCGGGACCGGCTCGTCGGCGCGCGCCGCGTCGCCGTCCCCGGCTGCTACCCGACGGTGTCGTCGCTCGCGCTCGCCCCGGCCGTCGGCCTGATCGAGCACGAGGTGGTCGTCGTCGCCGTGTCCGGCACGTCGGGCGCGGGCAAGTCGCTCAAGCCGAACCTGCTCGGGTCCGAGGTCATGGGCTCGGCCAGCGCGTACGGCGTCGGGGGTGCGCACCGGCACACGCCGGAGATCACCCAGAACCTGAGCGCCGTGGCCGGCCGCCGGATCGGCGTCAGCTTCACGCCGGTGCTCGCGCCGATGTCCCGGGGCATCCTCGCCACCTGCACGGCGACGCTCAAAGAAGGCGCAAACGTTCGCGAGGCCTACGAGAAGGCGTACGCGGACGAGCCGTTCGTGCACCTGCTGCCCGAGGGTTTCTGGCCGACGACGAACGCCGTGCTGGGGTCGAACGCCGTCCAGCTGCAAGTCGCCGTCGACTCCGACCTGAATCGGCTCGTGGTCGTGGCCGCCGTCGACAACCTGGCCAAGGGCACCGCGGGTGCCGCCGTCCAGTGCATGAACCTCGCTCTCGGCCTGCCGGAAACGTCCGGCCTCTCGACCGTTGGAGTAGCTCCGTGAACCGCAGCAAGGGCGTCACCGGACCGAAGGGCTTCCGGGCCGCCGGGATCGCCGCCGGGATCAAGGAATCCGGCGCGCCGGACCTCACGCTCGTCGTCAACGACGGGCCGTCCGACGCCGCCGCCGGCGTCTTCACCACGAACAAGGTGAAGGCCGCGCCGGTGCTGTGGTCGCAGCAGGTGATCCAGTCGCGACGGCTCACCGCGGTCGTGCTCAACTCCGGCGGCGCCAACGCGTGCACCGGCCCCGAGGGCTTCCAGGACACGCACGCCACCGCCGAGAAGGTCGCCGAGGTGCTCGGCACCGGCGCCGTCGACGTCGCGGTCTGCTCCACCGGCCTGATCGGCGAGCGCCTGCCGATGGACAAGGTCCTGGCCGGCGTCGAGAACGTCGCGAAGGAGCTGGACTCGTCGGTCGAGGCCGGTCTGAACGCCGCCACCGGCGTGATGACCACGGACAGCCGCCCGAAGCAGTCGTGGAAGGCCTCCGAGCAGGGCTGGTCGGTCGGCGGGTTCGTGAAGGGCGCGGGCATGCTCGCGCCGAACATGGCCACGATGCTGTCGGTCATCACGACCGACGCCAGGATCTCCGGCGACGACCTGGACCGGGCGCTGCGCCTGGCCACCTCGCGCACGTTCGACCGCCTCGACGTCGACGGCGGCACGTCCACCAACGACACCGTGCTCGTGCTGGCCTCGGGTGCCTCCGGCTTCGAGCCGTCGTTCGACGACTTCGCCGCGTTGCTGACCGAGGTCGCGGGCGACCTGGTCAAGCAGCTCCAGGGCGACGCCGAGGGCGTCACGAAGGAGATCAGCATCACGGTCAGGCAGGCCGCCACCGAGGCCGAGGCCGTCCACATCGGACGGACGGTCGCCGAGGACAACCTCGTGAAGACCGCGTTGTTCGGCAGCGACCCGAACTGGGGCCGCATCGCGATGGCACTGGGCCGCGCGGACGCCGAGATCGACCCGGACGTCCTCCAGATCCTGATCAACGGCGTGTCGCTGTACCGCGGCGGGACCCGCGACCGCGACCGATCGGAAGCCGACCTCTCCGGCCGCGAGATCGAGATCGTCATCGACCTCAACGTCGGCGACGCCGAGGCCACCGTGCTCACCACGGACCTGTCCCACGACTACGTCGAAGAGAACAGCGCGTACTCCTCATGAACGCACAAGAGAAAGCGGCGGTCCTCGTCGAGGCGCTGCCGTGGCTGGAACGCTTCCGCGGCGCGCTCGTGGTCGTCAAGTACGGCGGCAACGCCATGGTCGACGACGAGCTGAAAAAGGCGTTCGCCGAGGACATGGTGTTCCTGCGGCTGTGCGGACTGCGCCCGGTCGTCGTGCACGGCGGCGGCCCGCAGATCAAGTCGATGCTGGACCGGCTGGGCATCCACAGCGAGTTCCGCGGCGGTCTGCGCGTCACGACGCCCGAGGCCATGGACGTCGTGCGGATGGTCCTGGTCGGCCAGGTCGGGCGCGAGCTCGTCGGCCTGATCAACCAGCACGGCCCGTACGCCGTCGGCATCTCCGGCGAGGACGCGCACCTGTTCACCGCCACCCGCCGCGGCGCGGTCGTCGACGGCGAGGAGGTCGACATCGGCCTCGTCGGCGACATCACCGAGGTCAACCCGGACGCGGTGCTCGACATCGTGCGCGCGGGCCGCATCCCGGTCGTGTCGTCGGTCGCGCCGGACGTCCACGGCGTGCCGCACAACGTCAACGCGGACACGGCGGCCGGCGCTCTCGCGGTCGCTCTCGGCGCGGAGAAGCTCGTCGTGCTCACGGACGTCGAGGGCCTCTACTCGAACTGGCCCGACAGGTCGTCGCTGGTGGACCGGATCCACGCCGCCGAGCTGGAGAAGATCCTGCCGGACCTGGAAAGCGGCATGGTGCCGAAGATGGAGGCCTGCCTGCGCGCGGTGCGCGGCGGCGTCCCGCAGGCGCACGTGATCGACGGCCGGCTGGCGCACAGCGTCCTGCTCGAAGTCTTCACCACTGAAGGTGTCGGAACGATGGTCTTGGGGGACAAGTGACCACGCGGTGGCAACAGTCCATGATGGACAACTACGGCACACCTCCGCTGCAGCTCGAACGCGGTGAGGGAGCGCACGTCTGGGACGCCGACGGCAACCGGTACGTCGACCTGCTGACCGGTCTCGCGGTCAACGCCCTCGGCCACGCGCACCCGGCGGTCGTCGAGGCGGTCTCGACGCAGATCGCGAAGCTCGGCCACACCGGCAACCTGTACGTCAACGAGCCCGCGCTCAAGCTCGCCGAACGCCTGCTGGACATCGCGGGCGAGCCCGGCAAGGTCTTCTTCTGCAACTCCGGCGCCGAGGCCAACGAGGCGGCGCTGAAGATGTCGCGCCTCACCGGCCGCACCAAGGTCGTCTCCACGATCGGCGGCTTCCACGGCCGCACTATGGGCGCGCTGACGCTGACCGGCCAGGAGCCCAAGCGCGCGCCGTTCGAACCGCTCGTGCCCGGCGTCTCGCACATCCCGTTCGGCGACGTCGCGGCGCTGGAGGCGGCGATCGACGACGACACGGCGGCGTTCATCGTCGAGCCCATCCAGGGTGAGCAGGGCGTCGTCGTTCCTCCCGCCGGCTACCTCCAGGAGGCCCGCCGGATCACCGCCGAGCACGGCGCGCTGTTCATCCTCGACGAGGTGCAGACCGGCATCGGGCGCCTCGGCACGTGGTTCGCGTTCCAGCAGGCCGGGATCGTGCCCGACGTGCTGACCCTCGCCAAGGGCATCGGCGGCGGTCTGCCGCTGGGCGCGACCATCGGCTTCGGCGCGGCGGCGGAGCTGTTCAAGCCCGGTCACCACGGCACGACCTACGGCGGCAACCCGGTGTGCTGCGCCGCCGGTCTCGCGGTGCTGGACACGATCGCCTCGGAAGGCCTGCTGGAGCACGCCTCGTCCGTGGGCAAGGAGATCGCCGCGGGCGTGGAGGCGCTGCACCACCCCGCCATCTCCGGAGTGCGGGGAGCCGGCCTGCTGCTCGGCATCACGCTGCGCGAGGCGGTCTCGGCGAAGGCCGCGGCGGCCGCGCAGAAGGCCGGCTACCTGATCAACCCGATCCAGCCCGACGTGCTGCGGCTCGCCCCGCCGCTCGTGCTGGAGGAGTCCGACGCGCAGGCCTTCGTCGCCGCGCTCCCCACCTTCTTCGAGGAGCAGGCATGAGCCCCCGGCATTTCCTCCGCGACGACGACCTCTCCACCGAGGAGCAGGCGGCCGTCCTGGACCTCGCCGACGCCTACAAGGCCGACCGGTTCACCGCGAAGCCGCTGGCGGGACCCAAGTCCGTCGCCGTGATCTTCGAGAAGAACTCGACGCGCACCCGCCTGTCGTTCGAGGTCGGCATCGCGCAGCTCGGCGGCAACCCGGTGATCATCGACGGCCGGTCGATGCAGCTGGGCCGCGAGGAGACCATCGAGGACACCTCGCGGATCCTGTCCGGCTACGTCGACGCCGTGGTGTGGCGGACGTTCGCGCAGGCCCGCATCAACGCGATGGCGTCGGTCTCGCGGATCCCGGTCGTCAACGCGCTGACCGACGAGTTCCACCCGTGCCAGGTGCTCGCCGACCTGCAGACCATCCGCCGCCGCCACGGCAAGCTCGCCGGACTGACGCTCACGTACCTGGGCGACGGCGCCAACAACATGGCGCACTCGCTGCTGCTCGGCGGCGCCACGGCCGGCATGCACGTCCGCATCGGCGCGCCCGCCGGGTTCGTGCCGAACCCGCAGTTCCTGGAGGACGCGAAGAAGCGCGCCGCCGAGACCGGCGGTTCGGTGGCGTTGATCAGCGACCCGCGCGAGTCGGTCGACGGCTCGGACGTGCTCGTCACCGACACCTGGACGTCGATGGGGCAGGAGAACGACGGCAAGGACCGCGTCGGCCCGTTCCGCCCGTACCAGGTCAACGCGGATCTCCTCGCCGCGACGGGGAAGCCGGACTCGACGGTGCTGCACTGCCTGCCCGCCCACCGCGGCTGGGAGATCACCGACGACGTGCTCGACGGTCCGCAGTCGCTCGTGTGGCAGGAGGCCGAGAACCGCCTGCACGCGCAGAAGGCGCTCCTCGTGTGGTTGCTGGAGCAGTCGTCATGACCCGCACCGCGCGTCAGGGCCGCATCGTCGAGATGGTCAGCCAGCTCGTCATCCGCAGCCAGTCCGAGCTCGCGAAGCTCCTCGCCGCGGAGGGCATCGAGGTCACCCAGGCCACGTTGTCGCGCGACCTGGACGAGCTCGGCGCGGTCAAGCTGCGCGGTCCCGACGGCGGAGCGCCGATCTACGTCATCCCCGAGGACGGCAGCCCGGTGCGCGGTGTCCAGGGCGGCACGACGCGGCTCGCGCGGGTGCTCGGCGAGCTGCTCGTCTCGACGGACTCGTCGGCCAACCTCGCCGTCCTGCGCACTCCGCCCGGTGCGGCGCAGTTCCTGGCCTCGGCGCTGGACCGGGCGGCGTTGCACGAGGTCGTCGGCACGATCGCGGGTGACGACACGATCCTCGTCGTGGCCCGCGAGCCGATGACCGGCGCCGAGCTGGCCGAGCGGATCGCCGCGCTGGCCACGGGTTCCGGCGATGAATGACCCCGTGCACGCCGTCCTGACGTTCGACGCGGGCGTGGTGGTGGCGGTGGACGGCGAGACCGTCTCCCTCGCCGAGGCCGTCCGCGAGCTCAACTTCCGCGCGGGCGTGGTCCGCTCCAGCCTGGGATCGGTCGCGGTCCGGGTCGCGCGGATGGCACTGCCGTCGGGGTCCGGCGAGGTCGACGTCGCGCTGTACGAGGGGCGCGTCGTCGGGCTTATCGCCCGTTCGGAAGAATCGCTCTACGACTTCGCTAGCTGAAAGTTGCGTCTGATGAGTTCTTTGTGGGGTGGCCGGTTCGAGTCGGGACCGGCCGAGGCGATGGCGCGGTTGTCGCTGTCGACGCACTTCGACTGGCGGCTGGCGCCGTACGACATCGCCGGTTCGCGCGCGCACGCCCGTGTGCTGCACGCGGCGGGCCTGCTGACGGACGACGAGCTCGCCGGCATGCAGAAGGCGCTCGACGAGCTGCTCGCCGACGTCGAGTCCGGTGCCTTCACCCCGGTGCTGGAGGACGAGGACGTCCACACCGCCCTGGAACGCGGCCTGATCGACCGCGCGGGAACCGAGCTGGGCGGCAAGCTGCGCGCGGGCCGTTCCCGCAACGACCAGGTGGCGACGCTGTTCCGCATGTGGCTGCGCGACGCGGCCCGCCGGGTCGCCGCCGGAGTGCTCGACGTGGTCGACGCGCTGGCCGCGCAGTCCGAGACGCATTTCGGCGCCGTGATGCCGGGGCGCACGCACCTGCAGTCCGCACAGCCCGTGCTGCTGTCGCACCACCTCCTCGCGCACGCGCACGCGTTGCTGCGCGACGTCGACCGCCTGCACGACTGGGACAAGCGCGCCGCGTTCTCCCCGTACGGCTCGGGCGCGCTCGCGGGGTCGTCGCTCGGTCTCGACCCGGCGAAGGTGGCCGCCGACCTGGGCTTCTACGCGCCGGTCGAGAACTCCATCGACGGCACCGCCTCCCGCGACTTCGCCGCCGAGATCGCGTTCGTGCTGGCCATGATCAGCGTGAACCTCTCGCGCGTCGCGGAGGAGGTCATCATCTGGACCACGGCCGAGTTCCGCTTCGCGGTGCTCGACGACGCGTGGTCCACCGGCAGCTCGATCATGCCGCAGAAGAAGAACCCGGACGTCGCGGAGCTCGCGCGCGGCAAGTCGGGCCGCCTGATCGGCAACCTGGCGGGGCTCCTCGCCACGTTGAAGGCCCAGCCGCTCGCGTACAACCGCGACCTGCAGGAGGACAAGGAGCCGCTGTTCGACGGCGTCGAGCAGCTGGAGCTCCTGCTGCCCGCGTTCGCCGGCATGGTGGCGACGCTGAAGTTCGACGTCGATCGCATGGCCTCGCTGGCCCCGGCCGGCTTCACCCTGGCCACGGACATCGCGGAATGGCTGGTGCGCCAGGGCGTTCCGTTCCGCGTGGCGCACGAGGCGGCCGGTGCGTGCGTGCGCGCGGCGGAGACCCGTGGCGTCGGCCTGGAGGACCTGACCGACGAGGAGTTCGCCGCGATCTCGCCGTCGCTGACCCCGGAGGTGCGGTCCGTGCTGACGGTCGAGGGTTCGATCGCCTCGCGCAACGCCCACGGTGGCACGGCGCCCGACCGCGTCCGCGAACAGCTCGACGCCCTCGTCGCGAAGGCCGCTTCCGCGCGTGAGTTCTAGGCTGCTGACCGAGGAGGAGCTGGCCATCGACCCGGTCGATGCGTCCCGGCTCCTCCTCGGCTCGTTCCTGGAGGCGGGCGACGTGCGGGTGCGCATCGTCGAGGTGGAGGCCTACCGCGGCGGCGACGACCCGGCGTCGCACTGCTACCGCGGCAAGACCCCGCGCAACGAGGTGATGTTCGGCCCCGCCGGCCACCTGTACGTCTACTTCGTCTACGGCATGCACTTCTGCGCCAACGTCGTGTCGCTGGTCGACGGCGTCCCCGGTGCCGTGCTGCTGCGCGCGGGCGAAGTCGTCTCCGGCGAGGACGTGGCGTTCTCCCGCCGGCCGGCCTCGCGTTCCGCCGCCGAACTGGCCAAGGGACCCGCGCGGCTGTGCAAGGTCCTCGGCCTGGACCGGTCGCAGAACGGCGTCGACCTGACCTCCCCGGACTCGCCCGTGCGGCTGTACGCGGGGGAGCCGGTCACGGAGGTGTTCTCGGGACCGCGCGTCGGCGTCGCCGTGGCGATGGACGTGCCGTGGCGGTTCTGGATCGACTCCCCGGCCGTGTCGACGTACAAGCGCGGCGGGAAGCGACGCACCCGGTCAGCGTGAGAGCTTGTCCAGCGCGGCCTTGAACTCCCGCTCCAGCGCCGGGTCCACCTCGAACACCAGCGGCACGGTCATGGTGATCTGCTCGCCGGCCGTGAGCCGTTCGACCAGCGTGTCCGCCACCTCGCGCAGGTCGTGGGCGACCCCGTGCATCGCCCGTAGCTGCTGGTCGGCGAACTGCGCCTGAATGCGCGCCGCGGTGCGTGCGTGGTCATCGGCGTAACTGGTGCCGTGGATGTCACGGGCCCACTCGAGGATCTCGTCGAACGTCCGCACGAACAGCTCACCGAGGTGCACGATCCGGTCCGGGTCGCCCGGCGCGCCCGGCCTGCCGAACGCGGCCTCCTGCGTGTCCGCCGTGAACACCGTGTCGACGGCGACCTTGATGATCTCGCCCAGCAGCACGTTGCGGTCCCGGATCAACGCGATCCCGTTGCTGTGCTCGACGGCCCCGTTGCGCGGCGCGTACCGCAGGAAGTGCTCCCGGTACTTCCGCTCCAGCTCGGCAAGTCCTTGCGCCACAACGGTGACGTAGAGCAGGTACTCCCAGCCGCGCGGCTTCTCCCGCGCCAGCGCGGCCACCGACTGCGGCGTGATCGGAGTGGTGGCCGTGAACGACGCACGGTGCTGGGCGAGCTTCTGCACCACGGCTCGTGCGATGACATCGGTGCTGTGCACACGCACGTCCAGATAGCCGACGGTGGACAGCAGGCCTGGCACGTCCGTGTCGTCAATGCGGATCGGCAGCAGGACCTCGGCCTGCTGGTCCAACGCGCGCGCCTGCGACACACGGTGCTGCAGGCGCGCCCACCGCTCGTCGACGTAGTGCCGGGAGACGAACGGGAGCACGTACCGGACGCGGTGGCCGAACGTCTCCGAGGTGTGTTCGACGAGGTCCAGGCCCCACCGTTCGACGAGCTGGTCCTCGTCGTAGTACACCGAGACACCCAGGTCCTTCAGGCGGTGGACCACCTGGAGGACCTGGGCGCGGTCTTCGACGGCGAACGAGGGGGCGACGTCGAACTCGTACTCGGCCACCCCGCCATTCTCACGGCCGGACAGTCCTGCGGTACCAGGCGCGCCGGTAACCGGAGGGCAGTGCGATACGCGTGATCAGGTTGGTGAGCAACGCACCGATGACCAGCCACAGGATGGCGGCCAGACCCTCGTTGAGAAGCGTTGCCACGGACGCGTTGTCCGGAGTGAAGAGACCGTCCAGGCCGAGCGTGATGCCGTCCGCCCACCCCGCCACGAACTGGAAGAACCCGTTGCCGGCGTTCGCGCCGGCGATCACCAGGAAGATGTGCACCAACAGCACGATGGCGAACACCCAGCACACGACGTCGATGATCGCGCAGACGGTCCGCACCGTCCGCACCTTGCGGTAGTCGGCGTCACGTTCGACGACCTCTTCGACCACCGGCTCGTTCACCCGCGGCATGTGCGGCTCGTTCACGCGCGGCATGCGTTCAGTGGGCCGCCGTAACTCCGCATCACGTGGATCCGTCATGCCCACGTGCGTACCCGTACGCGTACCAGGTCGAAACCTGTTGGACCAGGTAGGCGACAATGAGTGCCGTGAGCGAGCACATCCTTGACGAACTGTCCTGGCGCGGCCTGATCGCGACGTCCACCGACCTCGACGCACTCCGGAAGGACCTGGACGCCGGCCCGCTCACCCTCTATTGCGGTTTCGACCCGACGGCGCCGTCGCTGCACGCCGGCAACCTGGTCCCGCTGCTGATGCTCAAGCGCTTCCAGATGGCGGGCCACCGGCCGATCGTGCTGGCGGGCGGGGCGACGGGCATGATCGGCGACCCGCGCGACACCGGAGAGCGCACGCTGAACTCGCTCGACATGGTCGCCGAGTGGGCGGTGCGCATCCGCGGCCAGCTGGAGCGGTTCGTCGAGTTCGACGACTCGCCCACCGGCGCCGTCGTCGAGAACAACCTCAACTGGACCGGCCAGGTCACGGCGCTAGAGTTCCTGCGCGACGTCGGCAAGCACTTCTCGATCAACGTCATGCTGTCGCGCGAGACGGTGAAGCGCCGCCTCGAGACCGACGGCATGTCGTACACCGAGTTCAGCTACCTGCTGCTGCAGTCCAACGACTACCTGGAGCTGCACCGCAAGTACGGCACCGCGCTCCAGGTCGGCGGCTCCGACCAGTGGGGCAACATTGTCGGCGGCGTGGACCTGATCCGCCGCGTCGAGGGCAAGCACGTGCACGCCCTGACCGCGCCGCTGGTGACCGACGCCGAGGGGCGCAAGTTCGGGAAGTCCACCGGTGGCGGCAACGTGTGGCTCGACCCGGAGATGACCTCGCCGTACGCCTGGTACCAGTACTTCGTGAACGCCGGCGACGCCGACGTGCTGCGCTACCTCCGCCTGTTCACGTTCCTCACCCGCGAGGAGCTCGAGGAGCTGGAGAAGGAGACCGCGGAGAAGCCGCACCTGCGCACCGCGCAGAAGCGCCTCGCGCAGGAGTTCACGGACCTGGTGCACGGCGAGCAGGCGACGCAGCAGGTGATCCTCGCGTCGGGCGCGCTGTTCGGCCGCGGCGAGCTCCGCGACCTCGACCTCCGGACGCTGGTGAACGCGCTGGCCGAGGCACCGTCCGGTGAGGTGCGGCTGGCCGACTCGCCGACGGTCCTCGACCTGCTCGTCGCGTGCGGTCTGGCCGAGAGCCGGGGTGCCGCGCGGCGCACGGTCAAGGAAGGCGGTGCCTACGTGAACAACGTGAAGGTGACCGACGAGGAGTGGGTGCCGTCGAAGGACGACCTGCTCCACGGCGAGTGGCTGGTGCTCCGGCGGGGCAAGCGCAACAACGCCGGCGTGCACGTCCGCGTCTGACCTGCGGTTCCCGAGTGTGCAAGGCCGTCGGCCCCTTTGTGGGCCGGCGGCCTTTGATCTTTCTAAGCGTGACGGCGGTCACAGTGTGCCGGGATCTGGGCTGCGATAGCGTGTTCCTGGGTCCTGTACGGGGCTGCTGACCTGCGGTTTCTTTGCCGCAGGACGCTGGGGCGCCCCCGATTTGACCCTGCGTTGGCGTGCGTGTAACTTTCTCCATGTCAGCGCGGAACGGGCCGGGAACGCCGGAACGGAGCGCGACGAGGGTCACGAACCAAGCTTCCACTAAGTGTGGTAGAGTGGGTGACCGAGAAACGATGAAGACCCAGCCGGTAGCTCGTCTGAGCTCAGAGGCCAAGGGCGTCGGAAGTTTCAAATAACAAGCTTATGTACGACACAGCCTCGGATCGAGTCGCCGTGTGGCGGATCGTGATGATGAGCGCGTGTTCTTTGAGAACTCAACAGCGTGCCGAAACACAGCCAGTAATATGAATACTCCTCGTCAGGAGTATTCCTTTGAGTAGTTTTACCAGATTGCCAGACATATTCCGTCTGGAGCGATCACAACGATCCTTAT
>NZ_DASVFL010000066.1:0-7466 GCF_036380075.1 Lentzea sp.
CCTTACGGGGTGGGCGGCGGCTTTTACGCGTTCTTGAGGCCGGGGAGACCCAGGTCTCATCCGATGGGGCTCATCGCGGTGACGGTGTGTGAGATCGTCGGCCGGTGGACGACTTCCACCACCCACGTGCCCTGCGCTGGCGGCGCGGGAAGGCCTCGCCGGAGGGTTTCTTCCTGGACAGCTTCGACTACGAGCGGTTCACCGGCCTGCTGCTGTCCCCGTTCGCGATCTCCTTCGCCCGCATGGCGGTGCGCGACGGCTGTCCGTCCGATCCGGACGATCCCCGCAACCGCCGGTACGTCGAGGGCCAGCGGCTGTACCTGGCGGCCTGCGACCCGGCCCGCCGCGCCGGCCTCGTGCTCGACCACCGCTGACGTGCGGTGCTGGCTCGCTTCCCGGAACGGGTGGGCACCGTTGTGGCGAACGCGGTCCCCGAAGCCCGCACGGCGTGGTATCCACTCGTCCGTGACCGAACGAGTGCGCCCCGAGGACACGCACCACCGCAAGGGCAAGGACGCCTGGCCCGACCCGTACAGCACGATGCGGGTGCACTTCCCGATCGTCGAGAGGCTGCGCGACACCCCGCGGTCGACGTGGCGGCGCCCGGACGAGCTGCCCACCTCCGTGACCTACCTGGCGGAGGCGTTCCACGACGCCGGCTGGGACGACCTGGCCCGGCGCGCGTACTACGAGGTGATCGAGCTCCACCGGGAAGCCGGCGAGTCCGCAGGCCTGCGGCGGGCGCTCACGGCGTTGCGGACCCTGCTCGTCCAGCATGCCCAGCACGAGGAAGCGCTTCCACTGGCGGAGGAGGAACTCCGGCTGGCCGAGGAGCTGACCACCCCCGGCGACGAGGTCGCCGGCTCGGCCCGCTACTGGGTGCTCCACCTGCTCGGCGAGCTGGGCAGGCACGAGGAGTCGGCCCGCGTCGCCGGGGAGGCGGTCGCCGCGCTGCGAGAGAACCCCGGTCACGACCTCGCGCACGCCCGGTTGGAGCACGCCCGCCGCCTCGCGAAGATCGGCGAGCTGGACCGGGCCGTCGAGGAAGCCGGGGAAGCCGCCGAGTTCTGGCGGCACGCCAAGGATCCCCTCCGCACCTATGCCGTCCTCGACCAGCTCAGCACCCTCCAGCTGCGCCTCGGCCGCTTCGAGGACTCCCGTGCGTCCCACGCCGAGGCCGTCGCCGTCATCCGGAAACGGGCCCGCGACGACAGGTTCCGCACCCACCTCGCCGGCGCCCTCAACAACCACGGCAACCGCCTGCACGACCTCGGTCTCGACGAGGAAGCCGTTGTGGCGGCGAAGGAATCGGTGAAGCGGTATCGCGTACTTCTCGCGAAGACCGGGGACAGCGAGCAGCTGGAGCTGCGTCTGGCCCTCGCCCTGGTCAGTCTCGGTGCCCGCCTGCACGACGTCGACCGGTTGGACGAGTCACTGGCCGCCAACGACGAGGCCATCGCCCTGGCCTCCGCCCGCGACAGCGAGGCGGCCCGCGACGAACTGGCACGCGCCTGGACCAACCGCGCCGGCCTCCTGGTCTCCCGGCGGGCCTACCGGGAAGCCGCGGACGCCGCCGCGAAGGGCATCGAGCTGTACCGGACGAGTAACGGCAAAGCCATGGCGCGCAACACCTTCGCCGTAGCTTCGGCGCACGTGGGCGACCATGACGTCGCACTGGAAGCGTCCCTGCGATCCATCGCCGAGTACCGCGCGTGGCACGCCGAAGAGCACGACGAGTACGCCCACCTGCTCGCCGACGCCCTCACCGACCACGCGATCATCCGCGAGCTGCGTGCGGAACGGGCCGAGGCCCGAGCCGCCATCACCGAGTCCCTTGCCCTGCACGAGGAGCTCGCTGCCACCAACCCCGGCCGGTTCCGGCGCGAGCTGGACCGTGCCCGGGAGGTCGCCGCCCGGATCTAGACCACTCGCACGTCGTGGGCGGGAAGGCCGTTCCACCACCGCGCGTACCGCCGGTACACCTGCGGTTCGCGGTCGCCGAGCAGTTTCCGCAACGCCACGGCCTCGTCCGCGAGGCCGGCCCACTGGTCGTCGGTGAGCGCGTGGAACGAGGTCATCTCGATGCCGTCCTCGACCGGCCGCCACACCCCGGCCACCTGCCCGTCGACGAGCAGGGTGGGCAGCGTGTCGCCGTTGTTGCGGATGACGACCTTCCGGTACTGCTCGGGGATCATCCGGCTGCGGTCGGCGTAGGCGAGCAAGGTGCTGTCCCACATGGCTATCAGCCGCGGCGGCGCCGGGGTGTCCTCGTCCGGGACCGTCCCGCCGGGAACGTCGTAGTGGTCGCCGTCCTGGACGAGGTCCAGCAGTGCCAGCGCTTCCCGGATCGAGGTGCGGGGCAGCATGGTGAACTGGTTCATGTCGAGGACGGTCGCGGGCCCGAACCCGGTGAGGTAGCGGCTCAGCAGCTCGGCCAGTGCCGCCATCCGTTCGCGCGGCTCGGTCGGGACGGCCTGGTAGGCCGGCCGCAGCCCGAACGACCACGGTCCGCCCGTCGGCGCGTGCACGAGCCCGCCGTAGGTCCGCAGCGCCCACCAGATGCCGGGCTGGCCGACGTCGCCGGCGTGCGAGTGCAGGAGCTCCTCGATCTCCGCCTTCTGCCGCGGTGAGGAGGCGAACTCCAGCACGTGCTCGAGCAGCGCGTCGGCCTGGTCGACGGTGACGTCCATGCCCTTGAACCGCTTGTCGTACAACCGCGACGCCCGCAGCGCGGGCAACATCGCGTGGTGGAAGACCTCGTGGTCGGCGGCGGTGACGGCGTGCAGGGTGATCCGCATGAGCGACGCCTTGCGGACCGCCCCGCTCGCGAACGCCTCGTCCAGGGCGGCCGGGTCGAAGCCGGCGATCCTGTTCCACAGCGCGATGTAGGGCGAGGCGGGTTCCTGCGCCTGGATAGCGACGACCTTCTCCACCGCCGTCAGCAGGTCGACCGGCTCACGCTCCAGCAGCATCTGCCGGTGGAGCGTGGCGCGGTTGAGCTGACGTGCGGTGGAGGTCATGCCGGTGATCCTCGCTCACCGCAGCTTCGACGGCCACCAGATCCTGCCGCCGATGTCGACCGACAGCGCCGGTACGAGCAGCGACCGCACGAGCAGCGTGTCCAGCAGGACGCCGAACGCGACGATGAACGCGATCTGCGTGAGGAACAGGATCGGCAGCACCGCGAGCGCCGCGAACGTCGCCGCCAGCACCACGCCCGCCGACGTGATCACGCCGCCGGTGAGGCTGAGGCCGCGGATCGTGCCCTCGACCGTGCCCAGTTCGTGCGTCTCCTCCCGCACGCGGGTCATCAGGAAGATGTTGTAGTCGATGCCCAGTGCCACCAGGAACACGAACCCGAACAGCGGCACCACCGGGTCCGCGCCGGGGAAGTCGAAGACGTGGTTGAACACCAGCGCCGAGACCCCCATGGTGGCCGCGAACGACAGCACCACCGTTCCGATCAGCAGCAACGGCGCGAGCAACGACCGCAGCAGCAGCGCCAGCACTAGGAAGATCACGACCAGCACGATCGGGATGATCAGCAACCTGTCGTGCTCGGACGTCGTCCTGGTGTCGAGCAACGTGGCCGTGGGACCGCCGACCTTCGTGCCGTCGATGCCGTCCACCGCGGCGCGGAGCCGTTCGACGGTCGCGACGGCGGCGTCCGAGTCGGGCGCGTCCGTCAGCGTGGCCTCGATCGCGACCAGGCCGTCGGCGGTGCCGCTGGGACGCACGGTCGCGACACCGTCCACCTTGGACTTGTCCAGCACCTCGGCGGTCTTGCCCTCCGGCGCGATGATGACCGTCGGGGAGCCGGTGCCGCCGGGGAAGTGCCGGGACAGCACCTCCTGTCCCGCGACGGACTCGACGGGCGTCAGGAACACGTCGGACTGGGCGGTTCCGGAGGCTTTGAGCTGCGGCAGGAACGCGGCGCCGACGAGCAGCACGAGCGTCGTGACGATCCAGATGGCGCGGGGCTTGCCGCGCACGAACGCCGCGACCCGGCCCCAGAGCCCGCTGGTCTCGGGGTGCGGTGAGCCGAACTTGGGCGAGAACGGCCAGAACGCGGCCCGTCCCAGCAGGGCGAGGGTGGCGGGCAGGAACGTCATGGTCGTGAGCAGCGCGGCGCCGATGCCGATGGCCGCGACCGGCCCGAGCCCCTTGTTGGAGTCGAGGTCGCTGAACAGCAGGCACAGCACGCCGAGGATGACCGTGCCGGCGGACGCGGCGATGGGTTCGATCGTGCCGCGCCAGGCCGCGCGGATCGCGGCGAACCTGTCCTCGGTGTCGCGCAGTTCCTCGCGGAACCGCGACACCAGCAGCAACGCGTAGTCCGTGGCCGCGCCGAACACGAGGATCGACAGGATGCCCTGGCTTTGGCCGTTGAGCGCCAGCACGTCGTTCTTGGCCAGCAGGTACACGGCGAAGCTGGCGAGTCCGAGCGCGAACACCGCGGACACGAGCACCACGACCGGCAGCAGCGGGCTCCGGTAGACCACGAGCAGGATCAGCGCGACCACCGCTCCCGCGACGATCAGCAGCAGCCCGTCGATGCCGCCGAACGCCTCGACGAGGTCGGCGACCTGCGCCGCCGGCCCGGTGACCAGCACCGTCAGTCCCTCGGGGGCGCCGCGGGTGCCGTCGCGGAGCTCGAACACCGAGTCCTTGACGTCCTTCGCGGGGTCGAGGAGCACGACGACCTGCGCGGCCTGGTTGTCGTTCGGCGACGGGATGACCGGGGAGGCCTCGAAGCCCTCGACCTCGTCGGCGAGGTACTTCCGGTCCTCCTCGGTCAGCCCGCTCTGCCGTTCCACGACGACGATCGCCGGGATCTTGTTGTCTCGCTGGAACTTCTTCTGCAGCTCAGCGACCTGTGTGGACTCGGCGGAGTTGGGCAGGAACGCGCTGCTGTCGTTCTCGGCCACCTCCGACAGCTTGCCCGCGTACGGTCCGGTGAAGCCGCCCAGGGCCAGCCAGACGACGAGCAGGACCCCGGCCAGGACTCGCATCAGTGATTCCTTCGATCGTCGAACGTTTCGATGGCCGAACTGTATGCTGGGATCGTGAGCGACGCAACCGACTACGACCTGAGCATGCTGCTGCGCGGGTTGGTGATGGAGTCGAACCGGTTCCTGGAGATCTTCAGCGCGGCGCACGCCCTGCACCCGACCGACATGACAGCGCTGAACCTGATCATGACCACACCGATGACGCCCGGCTCGCTCGCCAAGGCCCTGAACCTCAGCGCGTCGGCCACCACGTCTGTGCTGGACCGCCTGGAGCGTGCCGGTCACGTGGTGCGTGAACGCGACCCCGAAGACCGCCGCCGCGTAGAGCTGCGCGTGCTCTCCGACGCCCAGGCCCTGGCGGCGGCGTTCTTCGCCCCGCTGGCGCGCTCCTACGCCGCCGCCTGGGAGGGGATGAGCGCGGAGGAACGCCAGGTCGTGGCCCGTTTTCTCACCGCGACGCTCGAGGCGACGGCCGAGGTGCGTTCGTCGGTCACCTGAGCCTGCCTTCGGGCAGCGTGCGGCCGCAGACCAGGAGCAGCAGGTCCTGGGCCCGCCCGCGGGTCGGCGCGCCGTCGCCGAACGTCCAGTCGAGATCGGTGGCGATCAGCTGTCTGCCGGCGAGGTCGGCCCCGAAGTACCGGACGCTGGCGGGCGTCATGGCGTCGAACACGAGCCGCAGCCGGTCGTGCGGCACCAGGCGGTCCAGGCCGAGGGCGACCGTGATGTCGAGCCCGTGGATGACGTCGTGCGACAACGCGCCCGCCGGTCCCCCGCCGGGTGGCGTCCACGGGTGGCCGACGTTGGCCTTGACGACGTCGAGCAGGTCGTTCGTGGACAGTGCCCGCGCGTCCTTGCGGGCCATGCGGTCGGAGGCGTGGTTGAACCGGCCGGCGGACTTGAGGATCTCGAGGACGACCCTCGTGCCCTTGGAGCGGTAGGGCAGGGTCGTGTGGGCGACGACGTGCTTGACCGTCCACCCCTCGCAGAGGCTGGGTGCGTCCCACTGCTGAGGCGTGAGGCTTTCGAGGAGCTCGGCCTGGTCACGTCGTTCGGCCCGGATGGCCGCGCGGATGTCCGTCATGGTGGGTGTACGTACCGGCCCGCGGAAACTCATCGGTCCGCGTAAGTTCTTCGGCGTGATCGAGGCGCTGGAGCCGTTCAGGGTGGAGCTGACCGGCTACTGCTACCGCATGCTCGGTTCCGGCTTCGAGGCCGAGGACGCCGTGCAGGAAACGTTCGTGCGCGCATGGAAGGCCTCCAAGTCGTACGACCGCTCGCGCGCGTCACTGCGAACCTGGCTCTACCGCATCGCCACGAACATCTGCATCGACATGCTCCGCAGCTCCCAGCGCCGCGCCCTGCCCATCGACCTGGGCCCGTCCGGCGGCGCTCTGGGCGCACCCCTGCACGAACAGGTCTTCGTCCAGCCGGTCCCGGACGCTCTCGTCCTGCCCGAGGACCAGGTGGTGCGACGCGAGACCGTGCGCCTGGCCTTCGTCGCCGCCCTGCAGCTCCTGCCGCCCCGCCAACGCGCGGTGCTGATCCTGCGCGACGTCCTGACCTGGCAGTCGTCGGAGGTGGCGTCCCTGCTGTCCGTCTCGGTGGCCGCCGTGAACAGCGCTCTGCAACGAGCGCGCGCAACCCTGGACGTCAGAGACCCCGGCGAGCCACTCCAACCGTCGGACCCGGTGCAGAAGTCGCTGCTGGACCGCTACTGCGAGGCGTTCGACCGGCACGACGTCGAGACCCTCGTAGCCCTCCTGCACGAGGACGCGACGATGTCGATGCCCCCGTTCGCCTGGTGGCTGCACGGCCGGGAACAGATCGCGCAAGCTCTCCGCGACCCGGCCGCGGCCTGCGCCGGCGCGTGGCTGGTGCCGGTGGCCGCCAACGGCTCCCCCGCGTACTGGCAGATGCGCCCAGGCCGGCCCGACCCGTTCGCGCTGGTGTTCCTGGACGTGCGCGACGGCTCGGTGACCGGCAGCACGACGTTCCTGGACCCGTCACCCCTGCTGCCGTTGTTTCCTTCTGTTCCAAGATCTCAAGTTGTCCACAGGTCTCCGACTCTCTGACCTGCGCTTTCTACTTTCCGGGTAACCTGTGGACAGCCGGGGAACCGAAATCGCGATCCGTTCGTTCCGCAAGGCAAGGAAGCGCGGGGGCCGGATCGCTCGGGTCAGGCCGGGGGTCCGGCAAAGGTCAGGTGGGGAGTCCAGCAAGGGTCAGGTCGGGGGTCCGGCAAAGGTCAGATGGGGGTCCGGCAAGGGTCAGGCCGGGGTCCGGTGAGAGTCGGATGAGGTTCGACAAGGGTCGGACCAGGTCCGGTCGACGTCGAGTCCGGGGCCGGCCAGAACCACCACCAAACCCGGCTGGATAGTCCTAGGCTGGGCGCCATGATCCGGATCGTGCCCTCGGACGAGGTGCCCTGGGAGGACGTCGAAGCGATCTTCGACG